>JAFQAG010000069.1 GCA_017416985.1 Clostridia bacterium | reverse complement strand
GCTTAAGCACGGTCCGATATCTTTGATAGAAGACGGCACACTTGTTGTCGCTATGGCTACTCAAGAAAAATTATTTGAAAAGACATTGAGTAATATTAAAGAGGTTAAATCTCGTGGGGCTGTTGTTTTATCAATTACCGAAGAAGAAAATACACAGATAGAAGAATGCTCAGATGATGTTTTCTATCTGCCTAAGACCAACAGAATGTTAATATCATCGCTTGCTGCTGTCGTTCTTCAGTTATTTGCTTATTATGTAGCATGCCTAAACGGAAATGATATAGACCAGCCAAGAAATCTTGCTAAGTCTGTAACTGTTGAATAATACCGGAGATTAAAAATGGAATTTAAATTTGACCATAAGCCTATGTGTCTTTTTTGCACCAGAGCAAAAAAAATACCTTATACAGAAGAAATGCTTTGTTCAAAATTTGGTGCTGTGCCAAAAGAGCATTCTTGCAAAAAGTTTAAATACAATCTTATGGCACGTGAGGTAAGACGCAAAAAAGATATAGATACGACCAAGTTTTCGGCTGAAGATTTTAGCTTGGAATAAGTGGAGGATAGACGATTATGCAGTTTGTAATAGTAACCGGAATGTCGGGCGCAGGCAAGACAAGTGTTGCCCACATTTTAGAGGATATCGGCTATTACTGCATTGATAATATGCCTCCAAGCCTTATTTCAAATTTTGTGGCACTTTGTCAGAATTCAAGTCTGGCGATGGATAAAATAGCTTTTGTAATAGATGCCAGAAGCGGCGAACGTATTTCAGATTTAGGCGATGAGTTGATTGCTTTAAAAAAAGCCGGACATAAATGCGAATTGCTTTTTCTAGAGTCAAGTGATGAATATATTATAAAACGCTACAAAGAAACTCGCAGAAAGCATCCGCATGCAGGTAGCGGCAGGGTAGAGGATGGTATTAAAGAAGAAAGACGTTTGTTAAGCGCATTAAGCGAGCAGGCGGACTATGTTATAGATACCTCCGGACTTTTAACACGTCAGCTTCGTGAACAGATTTTAGGTTTGTTTGAAGAACGTCGTGGATATGAAAACATAAGTGTAAATATTATATCGTTTGGCTTTAAGAACGGAATACCGCTTGACAGCGATTTGATGTTTGATGTGCGTTTTTTGCCGAATCCGTTTTACGAGCCTGAACTAAAAGAACTGACCGGATTAACCGAAGAGGTCAGTAGCTATGTTTTAAAATCAGATGTAGCGCAAGACTTTTTAAAAAGGCTTGAAGAAATGATAAAATTTTTACTTCCGCAATATGCCGAAGAGGGAAAAATGCAGCTTGTAATAAGTATTGGCTGTACGGGCGGCAAGCATCGCTCGGTAACGATTGCCGAGGCATTAGGAAAGTATTTATTAAAAAATAATTATTTTACAGTTGTAAATCACAGAGATATAAAAAAATAAGTTGTTGCCATTAGCAACAACTTATTTTTTATTTTTAATTGTCTATAAAGTCGCTTTGCGTTGCATTTTTCTTTTCAGATTGCTCTTTATAATTCTTTATAACGGCAGTTGCTTTTGCGGTTGTTAAAACTGTTCCAGCACCACCAATACACCCACCGGGGCAGGCCATTCCTTCTAAAAGATATCCGTTTCTTTTGCCGGCTTTTGCCAAGGTCAGCATCTTTCGGCAGTCAGATAAAGAATCAGCCTTTTCAACCGGAATTTCCATGTCGGGATGCTTAGTGTGAATAACATCAACAATAGCCTCAGCAACCCCTCCGGTTACAGGGTAACCTCTGCCGCCTGCAGTTGCATCGCATAGTGGCTCAGGATTAACATCTTCATCAGGGGCAATACCTTTTGCAACCATCATACCCAAAAGCTCTTCAAAGGTTATTACAAAATCAACATCGCTACGCACGCTTTTTCTCATGGCTTCAAGTTTTTTTGCAGCACAAGGTCCTATAAAAACAACCTTAGAGTCAGGATAATCTTTTTTAATCATTCTGGCGGTTTGCACCATAGGTGTAAGACCATCAGATACGCAATGTGCAATTTCTGGGAAAAACTTTTTAGCCATAACTGCCCATGACGGACAACATGATGTAGCCATAAACGGCTGCTTATCAGGCACGCTTTCTAAAAAGTGTTCAGCTTCTTCAACTGCACCGATGTCGGCACCTACTGCGACCTCGTACACATCGTAAAATCCAAGCTTTTTTAAAATAGGTTTAATTTTGTCCGGGTCTTTTATCGAATCAAACTGACCGACAAATGCCGGTGCAATTTCGGCAATGACCTTAGTATCTGATTTTAATGCGTGAATAAGCTGAAAAATCTGAGATTTATCGGCAATTGCTGCAAACGGACAGTTTACAAGACACATTCCGCAGGATACGCATCTGTCGTAATTAATTTTCGCACGACCTAATTCATCAGATTCAATCGCATCTACACCACACGCCTGAGCACATGGGCGCTGATAGCGAACTATTGCATTATATGGGCAGGCGGTTTTGCACTTTCCGCATCTTATACATTTTTCCTTATCTATTACTGCAAATCCATCCTTCATTCCTACGGCATTGGTGGGGCATACGGCAGTGCAAGGATGCGCCAAACAACCTCGACAGTTGTTTGTTACCATAAACGAATCTTCGGGGCAAGCTTCACATGCAAACTTAATTACGTTAACGAGCGGAGGCTCGTAATATGTTTCAGGTATTGCACTTTCTTCAATACCTTCATTTAACGGAGCAGGCTTATCAACCGGTCTTAAATTAAGT
>JAFQAG010000005.1 GCA_017416985.1 Clostridia bacterium | reverse complement strand
AGCGAAATAGCTGCAGATTTTTTAAAGCAGTTTTATCACGAGGCAAGCTATATACCCAAAAATATTTATATACAGTATGATTGCGAAGAGCTTGATTTGATTTCTCAGTGGCTAACAAGCAAAAAAGGACAAAAGGTATTGGTGTCGTGTCCAAAACGTGGAGAAAAGAAAAATATCGTTGAAATGGCGTATAAAAATGCACGTCAGGCGGCGGTTGATTACATATTAAAGAGGTCGGATACCAAAAAAAGCATAAGCAAGACAATATTAAAGCTTAAAGAAGAGCTGGCTTTACCTACACCGCCATACAGAATTGAGTCTTATGACATATCAAATACAAGCGGTGCCGACAGCGTAGGCTCAATGGTAGTTTTTGTTGACGGTCAGCCCGCAAAAAGATTCTATCGTAGATTCAAAATAGAAACGGTGGAGGGTAGTGACGATTATAAAAGTATGGCAGAGGTTATCTATCGTCGTATTAAAAATGCCCGTGAAGAAGAATTACTAATTGAAAAAGGCGAGCTTTTAAAAGAAAATGCAAAATTCTTGCCAAAGCCAGACTGCATATTTTTAGATGGCGGAAAAGGTCATTTAAGCGTAGTTTCTGAGCTTATGGAGCTGCTTGACCAGGATATTGCATTATTTGGTATGGTGAAAGATGACAAGCACAGAACACGTGCTTTAATTAATGTAAATAACGAAGAGATTGCCTTTAAAAAATCTTCAGAGTCATTTGCACTTATCACACGCATACAAGATGAAGTGCATCGTTTTGCGATTGATTATCATAAAAAATTGCGCAAAAAAACAATGACGGGTTCTGTTTTGGAAGAAATTGATGGGGTAGGGCCTGAAACCAGAAAAAAATTAATGAAATATTTTAAAACAATTTCGGCAATTAAAAGCGCCGAAAAGGCTGATATTATGCAGGTTTCGGGCATCTCAGAAAAAACAGCTGAAAATATTTACAATTTTTTTACTAAAAAACCTTGAAATTTGCTTGATTTTATAATATACTTTTTGATAATGTAGGTGTTAAATCTACAATATATTGTGTATTATGAAGAAAAGAAGGGTGAAATATGCGGATAGTTGTGGATGCCTATGGCGGAGACAATGCCCCGTCAGAAGTTATAAAAGGCTGTGTAATGGCAGCTAACGAGCTTGATGTTCAAATTATTTTGACAGGCAAAGAAAGCGAAATAGCCGAACTTTTAAAAGCGGAAAGTTATCCGGAAGGAAAAATTACAATAAAAAATGCAGAAGAAGTAATAACAAATGACGACAGTCCTGTAAGTGCTATAAGAACAAAAAAAGACTCGTCTATGGTTGTTGCTCTTAATATGGTTAAAGAAAAAGAAGCAGATGCGATGGTTTCTGCAGGAAACACAGGTGCATATTTTGCAGGTGCATTTAGGATTTTAGGCAGAATTAAAGGTGTAAAAAGACCGGCTTTAGCTACCTTTATACCTAATATTGTTTCGGGCAGCATTGCGCTAGATGTTGGTGCAAATACCGATTGCAAGCCTGAGCATCTTGTACAGTTTGCACGTATGGGCTCTTTATATGCCGAGCACGTTTTAAAAATTGAAAATCCTCGTGTAGGACTTGTGAACATAGGTGCAGAGGCAGGTAAAGGCGATGAAATGTCTAAGACTACATACCAGCTTCTTTCTGAAAGTGATATTAACTTTACCGGCAATATCGAGGCTCGTCAGATTCCGTTTGGCGATGCAGATGTTATAGTTTGTGACGGATTTGTCGGAAATGTAATTTTAAAACTTATGGAAGGCGAAGCTCAAGCTCTGTTCGGAATGCTTAAAGATGTTTTTGTTAAAAACATTTTCACTAAGCTTTCGTATTTAATATTAAAACCCGGACTTCGTAATTTAAAGAAAAAAATGGATTATGCTGAATACGGCGGAGCACCTATATTAGGAATAGACGGTGTAGTCATTAAAACGCACGGAAGTGCTAAAGCAAAGGCTTTTTACAATGCTGTAAAAAGCGCAGTTGTTTTTGCAGAATCGGGTGTGATTGAAAAAATCAAATCACAGCTGACGGAGCAAGAGGAGGAATAAAAATAATGAATGCTAAGGTTATCGGTGTTGGCAAATATTTGCCCGAGCGAATCTTAACAAACTTTGACCTTGAAAAAATGGTAGATACATCTGATGAATGGATTACAAAAAGAACAGGCATAAAAGAACGTCACATTGCACGTGATGACGAGTTTGCAACCGATATGGCAATTATCGCCGCTAAAGAGGCGATAGCTGATTCAGGGCTGAATGTTGAAGACATTGAACTTATTTTGGTTTCAACAGTTTCGGCAGAGCTTGTTACACCGACAGTATCGTGTCAGGTTCAAAAAGGACTGGGCGCAATAAATGCGGCGGCAATTGATATGAATACTGCCTGCTCTGGTTTTGTTTCGGCAATGATTATTGCCCAGCAATTTATAAAAGCAGGGGCATATCGCAACATTTTAGTTGTTGGCAGCGATACAATGTCTAAATATACCGATTGGAAAGAACGCACATCGTGTGTGCTCTTTGGTGACGGTGCAGGTGCAGCTGTTGTTACTGCTTGTGAAGATGGCGACGGTATTTTGGCTTTCGAGATGGGCGCAAACGGCGAAAAAGGTGATGTTTTATCTATCCCCAGCTTGAAGTTTTCTGACGAAGATATCGAGCGTCGTGGTGGCGAGAAAAAGCGCACATTCTGGATGGATGGCAGCGAGGTGTTTAAATTTGCCGTACGTATTATGGGCGATTCTATGCTTCGTTCGCTTGAAAAAGCAGGTATGACAATTGATGATCTGGATTTATTAATACCGCATCAGGCAAATATCAGAATAGTTGATGGCTCTATTAAAAGATTAAATTTAGCGCCTGATAAAGTGTATACCAACATTGAAAAAACAGGTAATATCTCAAGTGCGTGCGTTCCTGTTGCGCTTTGCGAGGCTATTAAATCCGGCAGAGCTAAAAAAGGCGACACAATCGGCTTGGTTGGTTTTGGAGGAGGCTTAACCTGGTCATCGTTAGTGATGAAAATTTAATTTGGAGTGTGTATATATGAGCAAAACAGCATTTTTGTTCTCAGGTCAGGGTGCTCAGACTGTTGGTATGGGAAAAGAACTCGCAGAAAACTTTTCAGTAGCTAACGAGGTTTTTGACATATCAAGCGAAGCACTCGGCATGGATATGAAAAAAATGATTTGGGAAAGCGATGAAGAAACTCTTAAAATAACTGAAAATACACAGCCTGCAATTGTAACTATGAGTATAGCGGCACTTCGTGTGCTCGAGCAGGAGGGTGTTCGTGCAGACGTTGTAGCAGGCTTAAGCTTAGGTGAATATTCTGCTCACGTTGCGGCTGAATCGGTAGATTTTAAAGATGCCGTAAAATTAGTAAGAAAACGTGGTAAATATATGCAGGAAGAAGTTCCTGTCGGCAAAGGTGCAATGGCGGCTGTTATGGGCATGGATGATGCGGCTGTATATGCAGTTTGCGAAAAAGCAAAGGAATTTGGTATTGTATCTCCGGCTAACTTTAACTGCCCGGGACAGATAACTGTTGCCGGCGAAATAGCTGCAGTCGAAAAGGCTTGTGAAATAGCAAAAGAAATGGGTGCAAAACGTGCTTTAATGCTTCCTGTAAGTGCGCCGTTCCATTGCGAAATGCTTATTGGCGCAGGCGAAAAGCTTGCAAAAGAAATGGAAAACGTAACCTTTGGCGAAATGAAAATTCCGCTTATAACAAATGTAACTGCAGACTATGTAAAATCTGCTGATGATATAAAACCGCTTTTGGTTAAGCAGGTTTCGTCAAGTGTTCTGTGGGAAAAAAGTATAAACCGTATGCTTGATGACGGCATAGATACCTTTATTGAGGTAGGACCGGGTAAGGCGCTTAGCGGATTTATGAAAAAAATCAATAAAGAAGCCCGTGTGTATAATGTAGAAGATTTAAAATCTCTTCAGGCTACACTCGATGCAGTTAAATAACGAGGTGAAAAAATGAGTATAGAACTTGATTTAACAGGAAAAACTGCCTTAATTACCGGTGCTGGTCGTGGTATCGGTCGTGATATTGCAAGAAAGTTATCATCTATGGGCGCAAACATTGTTATAAACGATATTGCATCGTCAACAGACGCAGATGAAGCAGCAGAAGAGCTCATAGCAGCAGGCGGCAATGCTATCTGCTTAAAGGGTGACGTAAGAAATTACGACGAAATTGAAAAAATTATTAAAAATACTCTTGACAAATTCTCTACAATTGATATATTAGTAAATAATGCAGGTATTACAAAAGATGGTCTTATGATGCGAATGAGCGAAGACGACTGGGATGCGGTTTTAGATATCAACTTAAAAGGTGCATTCCATACAATTAAGGCTGTTACACGTCCGATGATGAAACAACGTAGCGGAACAATAATTAACGTTGCATCTATCGTTGGTGTAATGGGTAACGCAGGTCAGGCTAACTATGTTGCATCAAAAGCAGGTCTTATAGGTCTTACCAAAACAACTGCAAAAGAACTGTCATCACGTGGCATTACCTGTAATGCAGTAGCACCGGGATTTATTCGCTCAGCTATGACAGACCAGCTTACTGATGCAGTAAAGCAGGAATATTTTAAGGCAATTCCGCTTGCTCGCTTTGGCGAAACTGAAGATGTTGCAAACGTAGTTGCGTTTTTGGCAAGTGATTTAGCAAAATACATTACCGGTCAGGTCATTCATATTGACGGCGGCCTTGTAATGTAATAATATTTATATTCTATTTTGGAGGTGAAAAGTATGGAATTTGAAAAAGTAAGAGACATTATCGTTGACCAGTTAGGCGTTGATGAAAGTGCAGTTGTACCAGAAGCATCTTTTATTGATGATTTAGGTGCAGATTCTTTGGATATCGTTGAGTTAATCATGGCTTTAGAAGAGGAATTCGACATCGAAATCCCCGACGGAGAGGCTGAAAACATCAAAGTTGTATCCGATGTAGTTAACTATATCAAAGCAAATGCGTAATAACGATGAATTAGGATACATCAAAAAAGTCCCGTCTAAAGCGGGGCTTTTTTGAAAAAGTCAGCTAAGACAAAGCAGTAGCTTTAGTCTTTGATATATTTTGGAGGTAACACAATGCGAAGAGTAGTAATTACCGGAACCGGAACAATTACACCGGTAGGTAACGATAAAGATACTTTTTGGAAAAATATTAAAGATGGCGTTTGCGGAGTTGATTTGGTAACTCGTTTCGATACAACAGAGTTTGCCTGCCGCATCGGTGCAGAGGTAAAGGATTTTAATCCTGAAGACTACCTTGATAAAAAAGAAGCAAAGCGTATGGACCGCTATACTCAATATGCAATGGCGGCAGCTAAAATGGCTATTGCCGATTCTAAGCTCGATATGGAAAAAGAAGATGCTACAAAAGTCGGCGTTATTGTTGCATCAGGCGTTGGCGGTATGGAAACGTTGGAAAACCAGGCAAATGCTCTGGCAAATAAGGGGCCGGGAAGAGTAAGTCCTTTCTTTATACCTATGATGATTTCAAACATGGCTGCAGGTCAGGTTGCAATCATGACAGGAGCAAAAGGTCTTAACTTTTGCATAACTTCTGCTTGTGCATCAGGAACTCACGCAATTGGCGAAGCATTTCGTGCAATTAAAAACGGTGATGCCGATGTTATGATTACAGGTGGAGCAGAGGCTGCAATCACACCGTTATCATATGCAGGCTTTTGTTCTATGAAAGCGCTTTCTACAAATAATGATGACCCTAAGGGTGCATCCTGCCCATTTGATAAAAACCGTGACGGATTTATAATGGGCGAGGGTAGCGGAATTCTTGTTTTAGAAGAATTAGAGCACGCTAAAGCAAGAGGGGCAAACATAGTTGCCGAAGTGGTTGGTTATGGCGCAACAGATGATGCTCACCATATTACCGCACCTGCACCAGACGGTGAGGGCGGTGCAAGAGCTATGCAGCTTGCAATAGACAATGCAGGAATTTCTGCCGATGAGGTCGATTATATCAATGCTCACGGAACATCTACACCTTATAACGATAAGTTCGAAACTGCAGCTATTAAAAAGGTGTTTGGCGATTATGCATACAAGCTTGCGGTAAGCTCAACTAAATCAATGACAGGACATCTTTTAGGTGCTGCAGGTGCAGTTGAGGCTATTATATGTGCATTGGCACTTAATGAGGGATATATTCCTGCAACTATAAACCATAAAGAAGATGATCCGGATTGTGACCTTGATTACGTATTCAATCAGGGCAGAGAAAAAGAAATTCGTTATGCACTTTCAAATTCACTTGGCTTTGGTGGTCATAATGCAACAGTTCTTTTGAAAAAATTTGAAGCTTAAATATTTAACATATGGGCGGCTTTTGCCGCCCATAAAGAAATTTTCGATGGTTATTGACGAGGCGTTATCTAAGGCGATTGGTCAATACCTGTCGCACAGGGAGATAAAAATGAATAAAATTAAAGAGTTTGAAGAAATTATAGGCTATCGTTTTTCTGACGAAAGCCTGATTATAAATGCGCTGACTCACAGCTCATATTCTCACGAAAACAGACACAAACCTATTGTGTTCAATGAACGTTTAGAGTTTTTAGGCGATTCTGTTTTAAGTCTTGTTGTAAGTCGTTATCTTTTCGAAAACTATCCACAATTACCCGAGGGCGATTTATCTAAGGTGCGCGCGGCAGTTGTCTGCGAGCATTCTTTGTGGCTTTGTGCCCAGAATATCGAGCTTGGGTCTTTTTTGCGTTTAGGTCATGGTGAAGAAATAAGCGGCGGCAGAACACGTGTGTCAATTTTAGCTGATGCCTTCGAGGCAGTTATCGCGGCAATTTATTTAGATTCAGGTTTAGATACCGTAAGAGAATGGGTGTTAGGTCAGCTTTACGAAACAATAGTAGCGGCGGTTAACGGAAAAAGATTTAAAGATTTTAAAACAACTCTGCAAGAGATTGTTCAGGCAACATCAACCAAAACTATTACTTATGAGGTCGTTGGTGAATCAGGTCCTGACCATAATAAGAGCTTTTTTGTTCACGTGCTTTTAGATGGAGAAAAATTCGGTGAGGGCGAGGGCAACAGCAAAAAGCGTGCAGAGCAGGCAGCAGCACAGGATGCTTTAGCAAAGCTTGAGGCGGATAAATAAAACTATGAAAAAACATATTAACATTCCGATTTTTGTTCCGCATTTGGGCTGCCCTAATGATTGTTCGTTTTGCAATCAGAAAAAGATAACAGGTGTAGGCACAACAGTTACAGCAAGTGATGTAGAAAACATAGTTAAAAGCCATCTTGCAACGATAAATACAGATTCGAGCGAGATTGAAATAGGTTTTTTTGGCGGCAGTTTTACCGGAATTGAGGCAAATCAGCAAGAAGAATTGCTGGGGGCGGCTTATAAGTTTTTAGAAAAAGGAAAAATAGGCGGAATACGTTTGTCGACAAGACCTGACTATATTGACGAAACGATACTTAAAAGACTGAAAAAGTTCGGAGTTACAACAATAGAGCTTGGCGTTCAGTCAATGGAAGACAGCGTGCTCAAAAAAAATATGCGTGGTCACACCGCTAAAGACACAATTCTGGCATCGCAGCTTATAAAAAGCTATAACATAGGTTTGGGGCATCAGCTAATGCTTGGTTTGCCTGGCGATACTAAAGAAACAGCAATTAAAACCGCTAAAAAAAGCATAGAGCTAAAGCCGGATTGCGCAAGAATTTATCCAACCTTAGTAATTCGTGATACAATGCTTGCCCGATGGTACGAAAGTGGCAGTTATTTACCTCTTACATTAAAAGATGCAGTAAATCAATGCAAAGAAATATTAAAACTGTTAAGACAAGCCGATGTTAACGTAATAAGAATGGGGCTTTTAAGCAGCGATAATATAAATCCTGATGCTGATGTTTTAGCAGGTCCGTATCATCCGTCATTTGGTGAGCTTGTTGAAAGTGAGATTGTCTATGATGCTTTGTGTGAGCAAATAGAGAAAACAGATGAAAAGATAATAGAAATAAGCGTTAATCCACGTTTTGTGTCCACATTAGTAGGATGCAAAAAAGAAAACATAAAAAGATTAAAAGAAACATTTAATTTGTGTGATATTAAAATTGTGCAGGACGAGAGCGTAAAGCTCGGTAATTGGAGGGTAAAATGTATTTAAAAGGTCTTGAGATGCAGGGATTTAAATCCTTTGCAGATAAAATAACACTTGACTTTTCAAGTGGTGTTACCGCCATTGTAGGACCTAATGGAAGCGGAAAAAGTAACATTTCTGATGCTGTACGCTGGGTTTTGGGCGAACAGAGTGCCAAAACCTTGCGTGGTTCAAATATGCAGGATGTTATCTTTAACGGCACACAAAAAAGAAATCCGCTCGGGTTTGCTGAGGTTACACTTATACTTGAGAACAAAAACAAAATTTTCCCCATAGAATTTGACGAAGTTGCAGTAACCAGAAAGGTTTTTGCATCTGGCGAAAGCCAATATATGATTAATAAAACCCCTTGTCGCTTAAAGGATATCCACGAGCTGTTTATGGATACAGGTCTTGGTCGTGACGGATATTCTATGATAGGTCAGGGTAAAATTGAAGAAATTTTGTCTACCAAATCAGAAGACAGACGACAGATTTTTGAAGAAGCAGCAGGTATTTCAAAATATCGTTATAGAAAAGAAGAGGCAGAAAGAAAGCTCACTAAAACCGAAGAAAATATTTCACGTGTTGCAGATATTATAGTAGAGCTTGAAAATCAGTTAGAGCCTCTTTTAAAGCAGTCAGAAAAAGCTAAAAAATATCTCGTGTTAAAAGAAGACCTTAAAGTATACGAGGTAAATGCGGCTCTTTCTGTTATCTCTGAAAACAAAGTTCAAATGTCAGAGCTTGAAGAAAAATATCGCATTGTGTCAGGTCATTTAGAGGCTGCAAAACATGATATGGAAAAGGCAGAGCTCGAGCAGGAAGAGTTTTATCAGACTGCCCGTGAAAAAGAAGAAAGTGTTCGCCAGAATGAGCAGGAATTAAGAAATACCGAAACTCAAATCAGTATGGATAGAAGCGATGTTGAGGTGCTTTCTAATACAATCAGCGGTAATATGCAGTTGATTGAACGTATTGAGGGCGAAATGCGTGAATTGGAAAGTAGAATTTTGGATGTTAAAAATGATATTTTAAAAGCTGAAGAAGAGAAACGAGCATTTATTGAACAAAAAGCAGAAAAAGAAGAAAAAATAGTTAAACTGCAGCTAGACAGCGAAGAACTGTCGGGCGGTGCAGGACAGCAAAATGAATATATCGAGAGCCTAAAAGATGCAATGGTCGAGTCTTTAAACTTAGTAAGCGATTGCAAAATCAAGCTGTCTAACGAAGATATTATAAGACAAGGCTTAAAAAGCAGATGCCAGACCGTCGATAATGAAATTGCAAAGAAAAATGAAGATTTCAGTCAGCTCGAAAATAAAATGAACGAGCTTAAAAAAGAGCTAGAAAGAAAAGAAAAATTCATTGCAGATATCGAAGCAAGAATGCATGATGAGCAGACTCAAAAAGAAGAGTTTGTAAAATCATTATCCGATAATCAAAAACGTTTAACACAGGTAAATATTGAGCTTAACGACAAGCGTTCACGTCTTAATATGCTGCGAGCTATGGAGCAGAATTTTGAAGGCTACAGCAAAAGTGTAAAAGAAATTATGCAGCAGCACGAAAACGGAGCTTTAAAAAAGGCTAGCATATATGGACCTGTTTCAAAACTTATATCGTCTGATGCAAAATATACCTTGGCTATCGAGGCGGCATTGGGCGGTAAAATGCAAAATATTGTCGTAGAATCAGAAGAAGATGCCAAAGCTGCAATTGAATATTTAAAGAGTGCAAAATCAGGCAGAGCAACCTTTATGCCCATAAGTGCTGTAAAGGGAAATGAGCTTGAAGTTGATAAAATCAGTCACGAAAAGGGATTTTTAGGCTTAGCAAGTGATTTAGTTAGTTGCGACCGTAAGTTCGAAGATATAGTTAAAAATCTTCTTGGACGTACAGTTGTGCTTGAAACTATGGACGATGCTATCAGTGTTTCGAGAAAATACAAAAACGAAATCCGCATAGTAACCTTAGGCGGAGAGCTGTTTAACGTTGGCGGAAGTATCTCGGGCGGTAGCGCAAATCGTCACGCAAGTTTGATGGGTCGTGAAAAAGAAATCAAACAGTTAGAGCAAGATGCAAAAAGACTTGAAAATGAATACGAGCAAAAGACAAAAGAGTTATCTGACAGCGAGAAAAAGTTAGAGTCTTTAGAGCTTGCGATTATGAAAAGTGCTGATATGCTTAGCGAAAACCGAGAGGTTTTAATTGTTATAAAGCAGGATATCGCGCATAACGAAAAGCTTTCTAGTGATTTTGCTGATGCAACTGCACGTTTAGAAATCGAAAAAGCAGAAATAAACAATAAAATTTTAATGTCAGAAAAAGAATCTAAAGCACTTTCAGAAAAAATAGAATCT
>JAFQAG010000068.1 GCA_017416985.1 Clostridia bacterium | reverse complement strand
GGTTTAGAGTCTATATAGCAAAGATTACTTTTACTACTCTTATTGACCATTTCACAAGTTATATGCCACTCGGCATTGGTTTATAGTCACCAACTTATAAAATTTGAGCTTTTAACTCAATCAATAAGGCAACAGAAGTTGCCAACCGCAACTTGCGGTTTTCGGCATTTGACCCGGCTGTCCGTATGGCCTTAGCCGATTTTTTAATCGGCGGTCAGATATCTTGCTTCGGAAAACTCTTTTCCGATTGAGATGTGACAAATTATAGCACATTTTTCGTGTTTTGTCAATATGATATGCAATAGATTTTATAAAACTGTCTATTTTTTAAATTTGCTATTGGATTTTAATAAAAAGTGTGGTATACTAATATGACGTGTGAAATTTGTGCGGTAAATTGTTTTGATTTATTGCATATAATATTTTAAGAAATGTTTATTGTGAGGGTTTTGTATGAAAAGGGAAATTGCAGAAAAATTTGCATCGGTCGAGCCGCTAATTGGTAATACACCGTTGCTTGAAATATCACTTAAATTTAAAGGTGAAGAGCGTAAAGTATACGCAAAGGCAGAGTATTATAATTTAACGGGAAGTATTAAAGACCGTGTGGCGCATCATATACTTAAAAAGGCTTATGAAAGCGGCGAAATAAAAGAAAGCGACATGATTGTAGAAGCAACAAGCGGAAATACAGGAATCTCGTTTTCGGCGATGGGCAGCATTTTAGGACATAATGTAATTATATATATGCCAGACTGGATGAGCCGTGAGCGTATTTCGCTTATGGAAAGCTTTGGGGCTAAAGTGCATCTTGTATCTCGTGAAGAAGGCGGATTTTTAGGCTCTATTGCAATGACTGAAGAACTTGCAAAAGATGGCGGAGTTTTTCTGCCAAGACAGTTCTCTAATCCTGATAACGTAGAAGCGCACGAGCTTACAACCGGTGAAGAAATAGTAAATCAGCTTAAAAAGATAGGTAAAAAGGCAGATGCAGTAGTTGCAGGAGTAGGTACAGGCGGTACAGTTATGGGTATTGCTAAAAGATTAAAAGCAGAAAATCCTGAATGCAAAACTTATCCGCTTGAGCCTTCAAATTCTCCGACACTTTCTACCGGATACAAGGTTGGAAAACACAGAATTTATGGCATCTCTGATGAATTTATACCTGATATTTTAAAACTTGACCAAACAGATGGAGTAGTTTCAGTCGATGACGGAGATGCAATTGCAATGGCGAGATTGCTTTCTGAAAAACTTGGAATCGGAGTAGGGGTATCATCCGGAGCAAACTTCTTAGGCTGTCTTCTTGCGCAAGATGAAATTGGCGCAGAAAGCACGGTTGTAACGGTGTTTGCCGACGATAATAAAAAGTATCTGTCGACCGATTATTCGAAACAACAGATACTTAGTGAAGAATATTTATCAAGTAAAGTTGAGCTTTTAGGGGTTAAGGTTTTATAATTAAAGCCAATCTAAAAACAACTTGATTTGCTTATCCCAAAAATCCCATTCGTGAGCGAATTCTTCTTCGAAGTAGTCATAATTAAATGAAATTTTATCAAGGTGATTTTTAAAACGAATGTTCATATCGTAACATAATGCATCTAAAGTACCGCAGGCTAAATATGCTCGCGGTATTTTTTTGTCGCTTTTTATAAGATTTTCAGAAAGACTAAAAAGGTCAGCTGAACTGCCGGATATATTTTTCGGGTCGCCAAAAACACTTTGAAAAAGCGAGAGAGAGCCTGTGTCTGATGCCATTTTACCGACTGTCTCAATATCTAAAGCACCTGAAAAAGAACCGAATGCGCTATAAAGCTCGGGATAGGTGAGTGCAGCCTTTGCCGCTCCGTATCCACCCATAGAAAGTCCGGCTATATAAGTATCTTCCCGACAATCCGATAAAGGAAAGTTCATAGCAAGCATTGCAGGCAGCTCTTTAGTTAAATACGTAAAAAATGCAAGACCTACCTTTGTGTCTGTATAAAAACTGTTATGCACGGACGGCATAACAAAAGCAATATCGTGTTCCTGGGCATATCGCTCAATGTTTGTCTTGCGAAGCCAAGTGGTTTCGTCGCCGTTCATTCCGTGTAAAAGATATAAAGTGCGATATTTTTTATTTTTTGGATAAATATCACAAAAGCTCATATCAGGCTCTGGCTTTACAGCTGGTATAAATACAGTTACATTTGTAGGCATACCTAAAGTGTGAGCAAAAAAATTGCAGTGAAATAAAGGCATTTTAAATCCTCCGTTATAGTTTGATATGGTTATTATTATACAATAAAACTTTAATAATCACAAGAGCATAAATTTTAGTAAAAAGTCTGAAAACGCATATTAATTTGTGACAGTTACATAAATATTTAATTAAATAAGAATAAAAACATATTCGAAACGACAAATTTATTTTATGTTGTTGACAAAAACAGACAATTGTGATAGAATTTTATCAGGTAGAAAAAAGTATTTTAAAAGCTAAAATTTAAAAATGTTAAATAGTCTCTGTGATTTATTAAGTTGGTTAATATTCGCAGCGACTGATTTGCTTGTGTGCCGGGAATGTAATGCATACGAGCATATTTTATGCGTGTCGATATGTTTTCTACGAGCAATCGGCATGTTGATTAAGACATTCGTAGGAGAAATGGAGAAAAGCGATGTTAGATTTTAAAGAATGGGAAGGCTTTGAAGGCCGAGTATGGAAAGAAGAAATTAACACAAGAGACTTTATTCAGAAGAACTATGAATCATATGAGGGAGATTCTTCGTTCTTAGAAGGCCCGACCGAAGCAACAAATAAGCTTTGGGGTGTATTACAGGAATTACAGAAAGAAGAACGTGCTAAAGGCGGCGTTCTTGATATGGAAACTTCTGTTGTTTCTACACTTACTGCATATGGTCCTGGCTATATCAGCGAAGAACTTAAAGATTTAGAAAAAATCGTAGGTCTTCAGACAGATAAACCGCTCAAACGTGC
The DNA here is from genome assembly GCA_017416985.1 of Clostridia bacterium. Lineage (GTDB taxonomy): Bacteria > Bacillota > Clostridia > UBA1381 > UBA9506 > RGIG1666. The sequence goes on along the minus strand of JAFQAG010000068.1, from coordinate 386 downwards.
ATTTATGCCTTTTGGTGGTATAAAAATGGCTGTTCAGGCTTGTGAAACCAACGGTTACACACCAGACCCTGAACTGAACAAAATTTTCAGCGAGTATTCACGTACTCACAATCAGGGTGTTTTCGATGCTTACACACCTGAAATGAAAAAAGCACGTCACAACAAAATCATCACTGGTCTTCCGGATGCTTACGGCAGAGGTCGTATTGTTGGTGACTATCGTCGTGTTGCACTTTATGGTGTTGATGCGTTAATCGCTGCAAAATTAGAAGATAAAGAAAACATCGGTGGCGGCACAATGACCGATCCGGTTATCCGTCTTCGTGAAGAAGTTACAATGCAGATTAATGCATTAAACGATATGAAAACTATGGCAGCAAGCTACG
>JAFQAG010000067.1 GCA_017416985.1 Clostridia bacterium | reverse complement strand
TGCTTTAATTCCTTATGCAATAGTAGCTAATGCACCAAGTGATGAAAATAAAAATGAATATATTAAATGGGTAGATTTTTCTATTCCATACGAGGCTCTTTCTGACAGCCTAGATGCTGACATAAAATCACATAACGAAGACGTGCATTTTAACTGGATAGAGCTTTTGGCATATTTGGCATCTAAGTACGGTGGAAACTGGGAACGATATAAAAAAAGTGACATTATAAAACTTACCGAAGAGTTGTCATCAGGTAAAGATATGAGCGAATTTTCTAAAAATATGGCAAACTACGATTATTTTTTTGAGGCATACAGCGCTGTTTTAGGTGGATTTGTAGGCGAATATGAAATCGAAACACCCGACAAGGAAAATCCTGAAAAGACCATTATGTTTAAAAAATACGGCTTAAAGGCTTTTTCACCTATTGCTCGCGGATATTCTTACAATCATTATGAAGATTTTGGTTCTTCTCGCTCTTACGGCTATCGCCGCAAGCACTTAGGGCACGATTTGATGGGCGGTGTGGGAACACCGATTATAGCGATAGAATCCGGCATTGTTGAATGCGTAGGATGGAATCAGTACGGCGGATGGCGAATCGGTATTCGCAGCTTTGATTCTAAAAGATATTACTATTATGCACACTTGCGCAAGAATCACCCATATAACAATATATACGAGGGCAAGGTTATAGCAGCAGGTGATGTTATAGGATATTTAGGCATGACAGGATACAGCACCAAAGAAAATGTAAATAACATAAACACCCCTCACCTACACTTTGGAGTTCAGCTTATTTTTGACGAGCGACAAAAGGACAGCACAAACGAAATTTGGATTGACCTTTATGCAATAACAAAATTGTTAGAAAAAAATAAATCCGCAGTCGTAAAAGATGCGGATAAAAATGAATATTTTAGAAAATATAAGTTTGACGAGCCGATTTTGCATAATTTTAAGAATTAGAATCAGCTATGTTAAGCGTATTTTTTCTCTTCCTTAAATAAACAACCATACCTACACCTGCAAGCACACAAACGCCTGCCAAAATTTGAGATATGCGAACAGGACCGAGCATTAAGCTGTCAAGTCTTAAACCCTCAATCCACAATCTGCCAAGACCGTAGCCTGCTAAATATGCAAAAAAGATTTCGCCGTCTGCTTTCTGTTTTTTTCTGTACCACAAAAGCACTAAGAATACCGTTATGTTCCAAAGCGATTCATATAAAAACGTAGGATGTACAAAAACACCTAAATCGACAAGCTCCATTCGCCACGGAAGAGTTGTTTCTGCCCCATATGCCTCGGCATTTACAAAATTGCCCCATCTGCCGACAGCCTGACCGATTAAAAGACCGAAACCGCCTAAGTCTGCAATTTTTAAAAAACTGATTTTTTTAACCTTGCAATAAATGGCAGTTGATAGCACTGCCCCGATAACTCCGCCGTATATTGCCAAGCCGCCCTCCCATATTTTAAATATGTCGGACAGATTGTTTTTATAGCTATCCCAGCTGAAAATAACATAATAAAGTCTGGCACAGATAATCGCTGACGGCAAGCCGTAAATTATAACATCTAAAACCGTATCCTGCGAAATATCTCGCTTTTTACCCTCGTGCGATGCAAATAAATATGCCAAAACAATTCCTAATGCAATTATTATACCGTACCAGTGGATATCAAAGCCGAAAATCGTTACTGTGCTTTTAATATTCATTATGCCAATACCTAGACCTGGGAACGCAATTTTGTTTATCATTTATGTAACACCGCCTTTTTTAAATTACCGTTTCGGTACAAAAGCACCGAAACGGCGGAATGCTTATACCGGCTCAACAACAGACAATACCGAAAGCTCGGGTATAAATTGCTCTTTAAATCTTTTGTTCACGTCTTCTAATGTTATGGTATCTATAACATCTACAAAATCAAATATGCCAATATTATTAAATATATTTGACATAAAGCCGTGTGCCACCGCATTTATGTTGTTAAATTGCTTAATATACTGTCCCCAGATAGAACGTTTTATCCTTTCAAAGTCTTCTTTTGCTATTCCCTTGGGTGTAGCATCTTTTAAATACTCTAAAACTACCCTTTTTACTTCTTCCGGATTGTTGCTTTCGCCACTTAACATTGTAAAGCCATAATCCTTTTCGCTTTCGACTTCTACACCTAATTCGCCTAAAATATAGCCTCCGTCATAAAGCTTGGTGTAAAGCTCTCCGGACTTTCCAAATATTGCTCTTGCAATAATAGAAAGCTCTAAGCTCTTCTTTAAAAGTGATTTTCCGTCATATCCGCAGTCGGTATCTTTAAAGCCGAACATAAACATAGGAACAGACACACTAAGCTTTTGAGTAATTTCTGAGCGCAACACCTCTGGCTTTTCGTTTCCGTAATCTCTAACAATTTCTTCTGTAAAAGGCTCGGTTTCGGTAATATGTTCTTCTACACACTCTGCAACCGCCTCGGGTGATACGTCACCTATAACAAATAAAACCATATTCGAAAGATTATAAAAAGTGTTATAGCACTGATAAAGTGTGTCTTTTGTAATTTTTGAAATGGACTCTACTGTTCCTGCAATATCTCGATTTACAGGATGCTCAGCATACATTGAGGCAAGAAAATTCATCATCAAACGCCAGTCAGGGTCGTCATCATACATTCCTATTTCCTGACCGATTATGCCCTGCTCTTTTTCAACATTTTCATCTGTAAAATAAGGCTGGCGTACAAAATCAAGCAATATGCCAAGATTTTCTATAATATCCTGCGTACTTTCGAACAAATATGCAGTAAGGTTAAAGCTTGTGTAGGCATTTGCATTTGCTCCGTGACGGGCATAGCTTTCGAACACGTTTCCGCCATCTGGCTGTTCAAATAATTTGTGCTCTAAAAAATGCGCAACACCGTCAGGGATTTCGGTATATTCTTTTTGACCCGGTGTTATAAATTTTCTGTCAATCGAACCAAAGTGCGTGCCGAAAATCGCATAGCTTTTGCTGTATCCCTCTTTTGGCATAATATAAACAGACAATCCGCTTTTGTGCTTAGCTAAATACAAGGTTTCTTTAACTATATCATTATAAATTTTTTCGAGTTTCATTATTTACCCTCCTTGCCTGTTAAGAAATATACCATTTCAGGCTTAATGCGTTTTGCAACACGGACTACATCATCGATTGTTACCTTTTCGATTAGCTTAATATGGTCTTCTAAACTTAACGACGTTCCGCTTAATGCCTGGCCGAGATAATAATCTTCTAAATATCCTATATCATCACCCAAAGCTCTTAACGCATTTATTATACTTTTCATTGTTGCATCGTACTCATAGTCAGATATGTTGCCATTTTTAATATCTTCAAGCTGAACATTAATCTCGTCTAATGCCTTATGTTTATTTGCAATTTCGATACCTGATGATACGACCATCATTCCTTTATATCTGTCAAGTCTTGATGCCGCATAATATGCCAAGCTCAACTTTTCACGCACATTGTTAAACAGCTTTGAGTGCGCCCCGCTGCCCAAGATGCCGTTATATACCATAAGCGCAGGATAGTCTGGGTCTGTTGGCATTATTCCCGTAGAATAACCTACACATAGCTTTGCCTGTGTAACGTCAAAGGTTTCTACAATCTCTGTTTCTGTTTCAGCAGGTTTATGGATTTCTGCCTTAGGAAGCTCTGTTTTTGTAAGTGCGATATTTGAAAACTTATCTTTTACCACATTAATTATGTTTTCTATATCTACATCACCTGTGACAAATACATCAACAGGACCTTCAGACATTATTTTATTATAATGCGAATATAAAGATTCTGCAGTTATTTTGTCGATACTTTCTTTATCACCAAGCTCGTGAACACCGTAGGGCTCGTCTTTGCACATAAGCTCAATTAAACGCCAAGTAGCATACGAGCGTTTGTCGTTGATTACTGCATCTATATCATTTTTAAGATTAATTTTTTCCTGCTCTACATATTCTGATTTAAAGGCTTCGCCTGTAACAAGCGGATTTAATATCATTTCAAACAAAAGGTCTAACGCACCTGTAAAAGCTGTTTCGCCTTCTGGCAAAAATCTTTCGTTAACTGCGCTGATTGAAAAGGACAATATCTGGTCTTCTCCCTTTCTGCGCACATCTACATCAAAATATGCTCCGTAAAGCTCTTGACGCAGTTTCATAACAGATGCCTGGTCAGGATATTTTGCGCATCCTCTTCTCATAACATCTGCTAAAAGTGCATTAAAAGATGCCTCTTCTTTTTTAAGCGCACGATGAAAATTAATACTCATCGCCGCCGTTTTGAATTTTTTTGTAGGAATATAGAAAAGCCTTATTCCGTGCTTTATATCATAGCTTTTTAAGTTTTCCATTTTGCCCTCCTGATTTTTATGTTTATTCTATCCAAAATAATACATTTTATTACTCTTTGATTGTTTGAGCATATATATCACGGCGGCTTACTCCTCTATCCTGCGCCACACGTTTCATAGCTTCTTTTTTATCCATTCCGCTTTTTATATAAAAGTCAAGATGCTCTAATACGTCTAAAGAGTTAAGCTCGTTTTCATCTTGCGCCACCTCAGGCGATGCTCCCTCGATAACAAGAACGTACTCACCCTTTGGCTCGGTTTCGTCATAGTATTTAACTGCATCTTCTAATGTCATCGGTAGAATTTCTTCATATTTTTTTGTAAGCTCTCTGGCTATGGTGATTTTACGATTGCCAAAACTTTCTAGCATATCGCTAAGCGTTCTTTTAAGCTTGTGCGGTGCTTCATAAAATATAAGTGTATAGGGGCTTTGTTTTACACTGTTTAAATGCTCTTGACGACTTTTTTTATTTACACTTAAAAAACCTTCAAAAGAAAAACGAGAGGTTGAAAGACCTGAACAAATAAGTGCATTTATTCCTGCGACCGCACCTGGAACAGGAATTACTCTGACACCTTTTTCGTGACAGATTCGAACTAAATCTTCACCAGGGTCAGATATTGCAGGTGTTCCCGCATCTGAAATAAGAGCTGCTGTTTCGCCATTTAAAATACGGTCAATTATGTATTCGCCTTTTTGACGTATATTATGCTCAAAATAGCTTGTCATCGGCTTTGTTATACCTAAATGATTTAACAGCTTTAACGAGTGCCGTGTGTCTTCAGCCGCTATAAAATCAACTTCTTCTAACACCTTTACAGCTCTGTATGTAATATCATCTAAGTTACCAATAGGTGTTGCAACCAAATATAACACGCCAGGCTGTTTGTTTTCTGTTGTCATAACTTTACTCCTTTGTCGGCTCTTTAACGTTTATAACAGTAATTGGTTCTAAAATTTTAATACCGCTGTTTCTGCCCTTTTGCCCCTCAATTAAAATTAATGATGGCGGCGCACTTACATCAGAATGCACAAACTGCAATCTTTTCGGCTCTAAGCGATAGTTTTTCATCAAAAACATTATGTCCGCCAAGCGCTCAGGTCGATGCACCATATAAAATCTGCCGCCTGTTTTTAATAAATATGCCGCATTTTTTATTACGTCTTCTAATGTACAGCAAACCTCGTGTCTTGATACAGTTTTTGCATCGTTTATGTTCTGCTTGCCTGTGTTGCATTTCATATATGGCGGATTACAGGTAATAACGTCTATACTTTCTGCCGAAAAAAGCTTTTTACTTTTTCTTAAATCAGCACATATTACCTTGATTTTTGATTCTAAGTCATTTAAAATCATGCTTCGCTGTGCCATATCGGCAACTTCAGGCTGAATTTCAAGCGCAGTCATATTGTTACACCTTGTACTCATTGATAATAGCAAAGGCACAATACCAGTTCCTGTGCAAAAATCAACGAGTTTGTCTGATGGCTTTGCCGTTGTAAAATTAGCCAGCATCACAGCATCAGTTCCGTAGCAAAAGCCGTTTGGATTCTGAATAACCTTTATGCCATCACCTAAATCCTCAATGCGCTCTTCGCTTTTTATCTTTACTTCCATCGCACACCTCGATTGATTTTATAATAACATCAATTTTAAGCACGTTTATAGATGTAAAGTGCTCAATAGAATTTTTAACTGCTTTTTGCACATCACGTGCAATTTCCTCCATATGTCTTCCTAAACTGACAGAAAATTCGATTGTTAATGACACGCCTTCAGGTCTTGAGTGCACCGTAGTTTTAAAATATTGTGCTACACCAGATATTTTTTCGGTTTCTAGCTTAGCTAAAGATAAAATAACCTGATTAGAAATGTGGTATTCACCTAAATAGCTGTAAGTCGGTCTTACAACAGTTTTTTCGGTATGGAAAGTATCCTGCTGATTTTTTCCGTATTTTAAGAATATTTTAACCTTATCAATAAAATATCCAGAAAAATCCTTTTTTATTTCAAAGGTAGGAACGGGTATAACGTGCTTTCCCTGCTCTCTTCTGACTCTTTGCGCAGTTGCGATTTCTTCAGGTGTGGCTACATCTTCAATGTGTATAAACTGAGATATTTCGGGCAGGTCAAGAGCATTAGCAATGTGTGAAATCATTTTTTTAGATGTTCCTAAAATAAGTATTTTATCAATTTCGTTCTTCTTTATTGCTTCTTTTACCTCTTTTATATGCTCTTCTTCTGTAAATAGCGCACGCTTTACACTTGCAATCTTTGTTTTTTCTTTTTTTGCTGATTTACCTGCTATAACACTTTTTGCATCTAGCAAAAGACCATCATCTATTATATATTTAATTTGATTTTGTTGCGCAACGTATAGCGAG
>JAFQAG010000066.1 GCA_017416985.1 Clostridia bacterium | reverse complement strand
TACATATATTTTGGCTCTATCTGCAAACATATGGGTATCCTTTCAAAAAAGGCTTCAAACAAATGTCTGAAGCCTTCTTACGTCAAATTATTCTTCTACAGGATATACGGAAGCCTGCTTTTTATCTCTTCCGACTCTTTCGAATCTTAATACACCGTCAACTAAAGCGAATAATGTATCATCTCCGCCACGTCCAACGTTAACGCCCGGATGAATCTTTGTTCCGCGCTGTCTGTATAAAATGTTTCCTGCTTTTACGAATTGTCCATCAGCTCTTTTTGCACCTAATCTCTTGGATTCGGAATCTCTACCGTTCTTTGTAGAACCTACACCTTTCTTATGAGCAAAAAATTGAAGGTTTAAATTCAACATGGTGTTATACCTCCTTAATTTTTACGTCGATATACTTAGTACCGTACTGTTCTTTGATTTGTGATAAACCAAGAAACATGGCATCTAACAATAGTGATGCTTCATTCGTTATGTCATCTTCAAAGGAACAATGAATATAACCCGATTTCTCATCTGTTTCTACTATCGGAACTGTTTTGGTCAGAACTTCAATAGAATTAATCGTATTAATGACTAATGTAGAAATCGCTGCACATACAATATCTTCTGATGCTTTTGCGTATCCGGCATGACCGTTACAGGTAAATGCTATGATACGATTTGATTCTCTTATCACTGTAATACTTGTCATTTCAAACAACCTGCTAATAATTAAGCGTTGATCTTGTCAATTTTAACTGCAGTGTATGCTTGTCTATGACCATTTTTCTTGTGGTAACCTGTTTTTCTCTTATACTTGTAAACGATGATCTTCTTGCCTTTACCCTGGTCCATAACAGTTGCTGTTACTGTTGCATTCGCTACTGCTTCGCCAACCTTAAGCTCATCACCTTTTACTGCGATTACCTGGTCAAATGTTACAACGTTTCCTGCTTCTGCATCAAGCTTTTCAACCTTGATTACATCACCTTCAGAAACTTTGTACTGCTTTCCACCTGTTGCAATAATTGCGTACATATGGGCACCTCCTATTCACAAACTAAAATATGTTTGTTTACTCGCTAGCTTCGGTGATATCTGTTGATATGCTTGTAACCTCACTATGCGGCATACTGGTATATATTAGCATGCACTTTTCATGGTGTCAAGTATTTTTACTTGATTTTTGTAAACTTTTTCTTTGTGAATTCTTTAAGCAACATTCTTTTTATGAGTAGTGCGATATATATCTTGCTCAATTATTTTACTTAAATATTTCATAAATTGGTTTTTTTATTTTTTTACGTGTTATTTCAACTAATCCTAATGATGTGATATCCACAAAGCTGCATAGCACAGAATCCTGTTTTAAAAGCTGCTTTAGTTCCTTTATTAACTTTTGCTCGTATTCTTTATTTTCCATATTAATAAAATCAACGATAATAATTCCGGAAAGATTTCTAAGCCGTATTTGTCTGGCAATCTCAGCTGCTGCTTCTAAGTTAATTTGATAATTAAGTGTATCTTTGTTTTTCCTGGCAATGCATTTGCCAGTATTGACATCAATTACTGTCATGGCTTCCGTATAATCAATTACAATGGAACCGCCGCTTTTTAAGTAAATGTGCCGCATAAACAGCTCATCCATTTTTGTTTCAATAGAATAAAGTTTTTTTAAAGGAAAGGCATCTTTATAAAAACGGATTGGCATAGCTCCTTTGTAACAGGAGGTTAATTCATTATATACATGAGCAATATCGGTTACTACTTCTTCATACCCAAAATCAGAAATATGATGTAAATATTCAATATAAGAAGGCGAGCCTTGGTAAATACAGCTAAAACAGGTTCGTGTTTTAGCACGCAGAACAATTTCGTCCATTTGCGCAGTTAGGGCTCTTAGTTCTTCTGCTAAAGGCGTATAATCATCAAGTTCGCCTGCACCAGTGCGGATTACTACTGCATAGGTATCAGGAATCATATTAGTATCTTCTGTTGTTATGTCAGTCAGAGAAGCTTTTA
>JAFQAG010000065.1 GCA_017416985.1 Clostridia bacterium | reverse complement strand
TCAGTTTTAAAAAACAAATTACTTTCTATTCTTGAGCTTTCTGAAGAGTTTTATAAAATTCATCCGTTTATCGCTATCGGAAGAACGGTTGACAGTATTAAAGAAATCAATATTTCATTTAATGATACATCTGAAATATTAACCCGAAAATTTAATTATATCGAAAAATCAATAATGTTTTTTGATGATTTGCGCACAGAAATCAATCTTTTTTACTACCCTATTGAGCTTGAAAATTCTTTGATAGAAAATATTTTATATGGGGATAAAGAAAAAGTAGATAGTATTTTAAATGAACTGCTAAATATTAACCTTTATGAACTTTCGCTGGACAGAGATAATATTACCGAGTTTAAATTTGCAATAACCGCTACAATAAAACGTATTGTAAAAATGATGAATAAATCAGTTACTGAGGTTTTTGGCGAAAATAATATAATATATCTTGATATAAGCCAGGCTACCAGTAACGAAGAACTGGCTGCGAACATAAGGGACATCGTAAATAAGCTGTGCAAATTCAAATCAGACAGTATAAATTTAAAGCAACGCAAAATAACCTCTGATATTATGAAATATATAGAAGAAAACTATAATCACGATATCTCGCTGACTGATATTTCAGAATATTTCTGCATATCTGCCGGTCATATAAGCCGTATATTTAAGCGTGATATAGGAATAGGTTTTAAAGAGCATTTAGATAATTTAAGAATTGAAGAAGCAAAAACTTTGCTTTCGACTACATCCATTACGATTAACAGAATCGCAGAGAAAGTTGGATATAACCACGCTCGTTCTTTTATACGTACTTTTAAAAACAAAACCGGATACTCACCGAAGGAATACAGAGAAAAAAATATGTAGTTAAACCTTTTAAAACGCACAACAGTTTAAAAAGCAAAAAACAAGGATAAGTTCTGTTATAATATCAGAACTTATCCTTGTTTTTATTGTGTCCGTTTTATATACACGTAGAGATTTACAGGCTAATGCCGCTATTTCTTTCTTAACTCTTTCGGTGTTTTTCCTGTTATTCGAAAAAACACCTTTCTGAAATAATTAGAAGACGGAAAACCAATAACAGCACTTATTTCTTCAATGGTCACAGAAGAAGATGAAAGTAACTCTATTGCTTGCTGAATCATTATATTATGCTTATATGCAATAGGTGTTACACCGGTAGCCTTTTTAAAAAGTTTATAAAAGCCCGATTCACTCATATGACATAAATTTGAAAGAAACTTTATGCTAACAGGTTGGCTAAAATTTTTTTCTATATATTCCACAGCAGGTTTTATCGTAATATACAACAATGGCTTAGGAGTATTCTCCATTTTTTTATAAATATCATTAAGAAGCAGATAAAAATACGAAACCGATTCCATCGGTTTTTCTTCATAGGTTTCATACATCTTTTCAATCAGGTCAGAAGAATAATTTTTTATAATTTGAAAACGGTAATCGCAGAAGGCATATTTAGAATTAAATTCAAACCCGATAGAATACCATTCAATATCCGGCGAACCAAACCATATAGACTGATACCTTGTTCCTGAAGATATATATATCAAATCGCCCTCATATGCATATAACGTTTTTCCTTCATAAAAAAATTTAGCATATCCTTTTTTAACATAGCCTATGCACGGATGACAAAAAAACATATCCGGTCCTGCTGAATATATTTTTTGGGAAATACATTTTGATAACTCATACATTGAAAGTAAAATATTATTATCCATAAAAACCTCATTTTTTACAGTATAGTTATGTTTTTTTATAATATAGCATATTGTTTCAGGCTTGTCAATGCACTATAATTATTTTAATTTAATGTTAAAGGAGATTGACAAAATGGATAAACAAATTGTATTTACTGAAAAGAACAAAGCAGAACTATTGGAAGTAGAAAGTCAATCACTGGGCGCTGAGCAAGTAAGAGTAAAAACTCTTTTCAGCACAATAAGCAATGGAACTGAAAAGGCAGGGATTGTTGGTAATCCCTCCGTAGGTATCGATTCAAATCCATCTGATAAGGCAACGTTCCCCAGAATATTTGGATATAGCACGTCTGGGATTGTTGTAGAAAAAGGAGGCGCTGTAAAAAATCTTGAAATTGGTGACAAAGTGGCAATGTATTGGACCACGCACAGAAGCTATAATGTAGTCAACGAAAAAAATGCCGTAAAAATAGAAGACAATAATGTATCGCTCGAAGAGGCGGCACTGGCTCATATAGCTGCATTTCCTCTTGCCGCACTCAGAAAAACACGTCTTGAAATCGGAGAATCTGCAATGGTTATGGGTTTAGGTACATTGGGCATTCTTGCAGTCGGACTTGCACACTTAGCAGGAGCTACTCCTGTAATAGCAGTTGACCCGGTTAAAGAAAGACGCGAAAAGGCTTTAAAATCCGGAGCCGATTATGCCTTTGATCCATTTGATGCAGAATTCGATAAAAAAGTTAAAAAAGTTACAGGCGGCGGTGTTAATGCTGTTGTTGAAGTTACAGGACAAGGTGCAGGATTAAACGAGGCGCTGGATTGTACTGCAAAATTCGGAAGAATTGCACTTTTAGGCTGCACAAGAGAAAGCGACTTTACTATTGACTATTACAGAAAAGTTCACGGTCCCGGGATTACACTTATTGGTGCGCATACATCAGCCAGACCAGAAAATGAATCGCATCCAGGATTTTTCACAACAACAGACGATATAAAAACAGTTTTAAAATTACCGAAACGGGTTTTGAATACAATATCTTTTTCACTTAAAACCTCTCAAATTTCACATTGTATTTAAAGCGACGCTGCCTTAGAAAACACATTTGGCGCCGGTGGTTA
>JAFQAG010000064.1 GCA_017416985.1 Clostridia bacterium | reverse complement strand
TATCAGATTTAACACAGCTTGCCGGCGTTTCAGGTAACGAAGATGCCGTAAGAAATTATATATACGAGCATATAAAAGATAAATGCGACGAAATCACCTTTGATTCAATAGGAAATATGACTGCCATGATGCAAGGCACAGGAAACTTGCGCAAGAAGGTTTTACTTTGTGCGCATATGGATGAAATAGGTATGATAACCTCTCGCATTACCGATGACGGATTTTTAAAATTTAAAACCGTAGGCGGAATAGACCCAAGAGTTATGGTATCAAAACGTGTTTTGGTAGGTAATGATTCTGTACCAGGTGTTATCGGATATAAGGCAGTACATCTTCAGGAAAAAAGCGAACGTGAAACTACTGCCAAAAGCAAAAATCTTTATATTGACATAGGTGCAAAAAATAAAAAAGACGCAGAAAAACGTGTTAAAATCGGTGACTATATAGTCTTTGATTCAAGCTATCGTGAGTTTGGCGATGACCTTATAAAAGCACGTGCGCTTGATGATCGTGCCGGATGCGCAATTTTAATGGACCTTTGCGGATGTCGTTTTGACTTTGACCTATATATTTGCTTTACTGTTCAGGAAGAAGTCGGTCTGCGTGGTGCAAAAATTCTTGCAAACCGCATAAATCCTGACTTGGCGTTAGTTATTGAATCTACTACCTGCTCAGATGTTTATGGCACAGAGCCAGAGGATTACTCTACAGAACTGGGCAAGGGCGTGGCGCTTTCAATTATTGACCGCTCAACCTATTACAGCAAGGATTTAACACAGTTTATATATAAGCTTGCGCAAGATAACAACGTTCCAATACAGTACAAAAAGACTGCTATGGGTGGTAATGAGGCAGGTGCAATTCATCTCGCCTGCGGCGGAGTTAAAACAGCGGCTCTTTCAATCCCTGCGCGATATATTCACTCGCCGTCATCAGTTATAAGCAAAAATGATTTTGACTCGTGCCTAAAACTTGTTCATCTTTTCTTAAAGGAGGCAAACAAATGCTTGAACTATTAAAAAAGCTTACGCAAACAAATGCTCCATCAGGCAGTGAAGAACGTTTGCATAACATAATAACAGAAGAAATTAAAGACTATGTTGACGAAATTACAATTGACCCGTTAGGTAATCTTATTGCCCATAAAAAAGGCAATGGCGCTAAGGTTATGTTTGCCGCACATATGGACGAAATAGGTCTTATTGTTACTTATATAACCGATAAAGGCTTTTTAAAGGTATCTAATTTAGGCGGTGTTTCGCCTACAACTGCTCTTCATCAAAGAGTGATTTTTTCAAATCGAACTGTCGGCGTAGTAGCTTTAGACGATACTAACGCAGATTTATCAAAGGGTATTCGCTTATCAGACCTTTATGTTGATATTGGAGCTGGTAGCAAAGAAGAGGCTGAAAAGCTCGTTTCTATCGGCGATTCTGCAGCTTTTTGCGGTGATTTTTACGCAAACGGCAACACGGTAATATCAAAGGCATTAGATGACCGCAGCGGATGTGCCGTTTTGATAAGCGCTATCAAGCAGATAAAAACAGTTAAAAACGACCTTTATTTTGTATTTACTATAAGCGAAGAATTAGGTTTAAGAGGTGCTAAAACCTCGGCATATTCTGTTGCCCCCGACTATGCGGTTGCAATAGATGTAACCCGAACTGGTGATACTCCGTCTAAGCTTTCGATGGCAGTTAAACTGGGCGGAGGCGCTGCAATAAAAATTAAAGACAGTTCATTTTTGGCACATCCTTATATAAAACAGTTGATGAAAGAAACCTGCGAGGAGTTCTCTATTAATCATCAGTTCGAGGTTTTAGAGGCAGGCGGAACAGACTCGGGCGCAATACATCTTTCAGGTGGTGGTGTTGCAACAGGATGCATCTCAATCCCCACACGTTACATTCATTCTCCGTCTGAGCAGGTTGATTTGCGTGACTTAGAAAGTGCCGCAGAGCTTGCCGTGAAAATGATTGAAAAAGGTTTTAATCAAGGAGCATAACTATGGATTTTATTTACAGAACAAAAAACGTTTGCGCCCAGCAAATAAAATTTCATTTAGAGGGTAACATCGTTACCAACATCGAATTTGTAGGCGGATGTAACGGGAATTTAAAAGCAATAGCAAAATTACTCGAGGGTCAGACTGTTGAACATATCGTAGAAAAGCTGTCAGGCAACACCTGCGGCGGCAGACCTACCTCGTGTGCTGACCAGTTGGCAAAAGCCGTGAATCAGGCATATCATGACGGGATGTAAAAATTATCTAGAACGCAAAAAGGCAATAGATATTAAAATGAATTAAAAATTCCTTATAAAAAAGATATAATTTTAAATAAACGTAGAAAAATATTGCTGAAAGCAATATTTTTCTTTTTTTATATGCCCTTTTGCTATTGACAAACCTCACCCTTGACGTACAAAAGTACGCCTTCGGGTAACCCCTACGGGTTCTGTTTGTCCGTTCTGAACCATTTTTCCTATCCCTAAATAAAACGGGCTGTAAAAAACTTAGTTTTTTTACAGCCCGTTTTATTATCTTTTAAGTGTTTTAAATGTAAATCCCTGACTTCTTAAATAGTCAATAATTTGCGGTAATGCAGCAACTGTTGTGTCCTTTGTCGCAGCATCGTGCATTAAAATTACTGCACTTGAGCGCCCATTCGTTGTTTCCTTAATATTTGCAAGCTGAGTGCTTACCGCTACGTTGTGTCCCTCTGCATCACCATTTAGCGCATTCCAGTCAACATAAACATAATCAATTTCGCTAAGAGCCAATTTATATTCATCAGGCTTGCCTGCCGACCCTCCCGGGAAGCGGAATACTCTTGTATAGCCCTCTTCACCGACAGTATTTATAACAAGCTCTTCTGACCTTTTAATTTCATCAAAAAACGATTCTTTCGAATCATAAACTGACTTATAATCGTGACTGTATGAATGGTTTGCTAAAACGTGTCCTTCTTGCACTGCCCTCTTTGCCATTTCAGGATATGCCTCAACCATTTTGCCTAAAACAAAAAATGTTGCTTTTACATCCTTTTCTTTTAAAACATCAAGTATTCTGGGAGTTATATTAGATGTAGGACCGTCATCAAATGTTAAATATGCTATTTTTTCGCCCTCGTATCCATTATAAGCCTGCACATATTCAGCTTCAAAGCTGGGCGCTACACCATCATCACGAGGTACGGGCGTAGGCGTAGGAGCAGGAAGCGAAAGTAGTTGTTCAGAATACGGACTTCCGATAATAGTTTCATCGTATTTGGGCGTACTCATATTTTTTGCAATCGCTACGCCACTAAAAAGCACCGCTATTATCAAAATCGGCAAACCAATGTGCATAAAAAACTTTTCAACATCCAGCTTTTTTTTCGGCTTATATCCCTTTCTGGTGTAAGTAACCTTATAGTTCTTTCTCATATCTATAACATAGCCTTTCCGCTTAATTTGCTTTTATATTTTTAGAATAGCATAAAATTATTAAATTAAGGCATAGATTTTTATCTATGCTTTTTTTGTTATTTGCAACAATTAAAATATTAGTATATAATATTTTCGGTGATATATATGAACACAAAAAACAAAATTTTATTATTAGCATTATGTATGATTTTATCTAGTTGTAAC
>JAFQAG010000063.1 GCA_017416985.1 Clostridia bacterium | reverse complement strand
TGTTACGGCTCTTTTAAAGCTCTCTACACCTTTAAATGCATAAACATTTGTAAAGTCAGTTTTCATAAAGGTGTAACGGTCGTTGTGTTCATATTGGTCAATATCTTTAAGTGCGTAATAGTTCTGGTCTTCGTAATATCCGGGATTTACAACAATCGTGTTGTGACCCTCGGCTCTCATACGATAATAATCACGAAGCTTTACGCCCTCGTAAGAATGATATGTATGACCTTCTGTACCGGAATCTATTATCCAACGTTTGCCGAACAAATCTATAATATATGTTCCTGCATCCATATCAACCACTCTGCCGCCACCATCGTCAGCACCATGGAATCCTACATAAAATTCCTCTTTGCCGTATCCTGTTCTGGTCGTTGCAATAGGTGAGATTCTTGTATTGGTTTCGGTCGGTATACTGTCAAGCTCGCCCGCATATTCAGGAACATACCATATAATATCGTTAAAGCCTGCTCTGTATTTGTATTCTTCTAAGAACCAAGTTCTGTACCGTGCAAGCGCTTTATCCTCATAGCATTTTGACAACCACATAAACTGCGGACAGTCAATTGCGTTATAATCTGAATTTGCAAGGTCAAAGTTTGCCACCGACGCAGTCATACTTATCATAAAATATGCTCCGTGGTGAAGTCCCGGAGATTTTGTAAGACCAAAATCTGTTCCGAGCGCAGTTGTTAAAGAATCAATTGCAAATGATAAGTATTTGTAAGCATATCTCCAATAGGTAGGACCTTCTTTCCATGCTCCGTCGGGCGAAAATGCCGCAACCATATCTTTTTCTTTTTCTAAGCATTTAGAAAGAATATCGCCTGTTAATGCTTTTAATTCTTCGCTTTCGTCAGCTACCGCTAACGATCCCATTATTAAACTTCCTGAGCATACACTTACCCAGTTACTTGGATAGACCTTTCCATTCGGATTTGCCCAGTAGCCGCTTGAGTGAACCAGACCCTCTTTTAAGTTAAGCTCATCAAGTCCGGGCTTTAAGCCTTTTTCGGTTACGCCGTCTATAATTATCTTTTTATCAGCATCTGACAGATAATCATAACACCAGTCATATCCGAATCCGACTGCCGCTGTCATTTCAGCAACATCAAGCCAGTGGTATGGGTTCCAGTCAGGGAAGTTATCTCCGCAGACATTAAGTAAAACCTGTCTTGCGCCTTCTGCATATTTTTCATTGCCAGTCGCTAAATATGCAAATGATAAATTCCATATGTAGTCACACGCTTTACGGCTTGTAACTAACATTCTTATACCGTCTGTTCTTCCCCACTTAAGCGTTTCTGCCTTAAGATAGGTGTCGCAAAGCTCAAGCAAATCTTCCATCCATTTAATGCATTTTGCATCTGTTTTAACCTTGTTTCTTAAATCTGGCAAACTGCTTTTTGTTATCATCAATCTAGGATGCGATTTTTCAGGATGATTCGTTGTAAGCATTGAAATAATCTCGCTACCTGTTGCCGAATCGAAAAGCACATTTCTAACAGCTTTGTCTAAAAGTTTTTTGTCTATCTCACCAGATACATCAAAGCTTTCTGCACCCTCACCAATAATTACATATCCGCAGCTATCGTAAAAAGCATCTTGCTGCATTATGGTTTTAACCGCTTCTATCGGGACAAGCAAGTGTCCATCTTTTTCGATTGGTGCAACCTCAAGTGAATAGGTTCTTCCGCCTGATGTGTAGGTAGTTTCTTCCTTATTAATAGTGCTTTCTTTTGCACCTGCTAAAACCGTCATTTTTCCGTTTTGATAATTTACTGTTGCGCCTAACTGTTTTGCAATAAAATCAAGTGGAATCATCGGAGTGTTATTAATTACCTCTGATGTAAAGTCAGAATTAACAGAATCAAGCGGTACGACTTTGTTATCAACCAAAGCTCGTGTACTTTCTGTCGTCATTAAAATCTTACCAGCCATTCGCTCTAGTACCTGCTCATCGGTAATTTTAACTTTTTCCTGCTCTTTAACTCTCGCTTCGTTATAATTCGTCAATTCCATTTCGATATCCCCTCCCATCGGGTGTGTGTATGGTCTTAGTGTTTCTAACGTATCCCAGACAAATAGTTTAACACCATACTTTTTACCATCATTCGGAATATTAATGCCTATTTCAAACTCATTTACTGACGTTTGTGATACTTTTTCTATACTGATGTTGTAGAGGCTTCCGTCCTCTTTATAAAGGCACATCAGCAATAAAATATTATTCGGCTCGTTATATGTTTCAAGATTTATCTTTGCCGTTAAATCTCCGAAGGTCAGCTTCTCTATTTCTTCGTCATTCTGGTAAAACTTACAACTATTTATGTGTATTTTATCATTTACGCTAAAACTTATTTTTTTATCTATTGCAAGCGTTTGACTAAAAATGTCAGTAACTGTGCCAACTGCTGACATTACATAACTTTCGCCATGCTTTAAGTTCTCTGTTGGATAAAAAACAATACCGGTTCGTTGTCCATTTAAAGCTACCTTACCTTTTATGTCTGAGCCTTTACTGTCTTTAAGTTTTACCGACACAGAATTAAGAGTTTTATCTGCCAGTGGCATATTAAACAACAATGTTGGTTTTTCAATTCTTAAAGCACTTTTCGACTGCACAGCAGAAGGTAACGAATCTATATAACGTAAATCTGTTTTTTTGTATACTCGCAGGTCATCAACATACTCTGTACCTTCCCATTTTGTTAAGAATTTGAATCTGACAAGCGAAATTGATGTAAGGTCTGCAAGTGCGGTTGTATTAGTAGCTGTTATAGCATTAGATGGGTCAGACTCTTTATAATACGTTAAAGTCGCCTTATCATTTGCTAAATCTAATATTATTTGCACATCTATCCACTCATCAGTTTGCTTTCTAAATGCATCTAACGTATTTTTATTATCGTCTTTTGTAGTCCCTAAAAAATTCAAATTCCATGAGCTTGTACTGACATTTGACAAGACATCTGTTTCTATCAGATTTCCGTTTGCCTCACCCTCTATATACACACCAAACTGAGAATACATATCCTCTGTATATGAGCCTTCTATAACCAGCACATCATTTTCACCTATTGCGCCAGCTGGTAAGGTATTATCTATAAATAAGTGATTTGACTCGCCTGCCGTGAGTTTAAGCACTTTTTTGTGCGTATCATCACCGCTATCTTCAACAGACATATTGTTGTTCCAATTTAAAATACGGTCAGATGGCGAACTCCATTCGCCCTCGCTCCAGCTGCTTAATCCTGATTTAAGCGAAGTGCTTTCAAAATCAAGCACACTGTCGTAGTCAAGGTAGCCCGTATTCGAAATTGCAATATCTGCAAAATCAAACTGTTCTGTTCCGGTGTTGGTTCTTGCAGTTCCTACTTGCAGCTTTGTATAAACAACATCCTTAGCAGCAGGTGTGCCATTGGCTACAATGCTATATGCTGCATTTTTATATTCTCCGCCATCAATAATTACTTTGCTGTGACCGGTAGATAAATCATAAGTCAGGGTTATGCTATACCACGTATTGTGCTCTAAGCCGCTTGTGAAACGCTGATTCTGCCCATTATAAAGCATCGCCGAACCCCACAATCGAGCTATATAGTAGCTGTTATTGCCGTCAGCATCAGTCAACCACCAATAAATCTGGTCACTAATACTTGTTCCCGAGCTTCTGAATGTGGTCTTTAGCGTAAGCATATTATTAAGATTTTCACCGTTACCCAAATTCAAATCTTCGTTATAAAGAGTTAAACCGCCGAACACCGCTTTGTCAGTTGCAGCGACAGTTTTAAGTCTTAAAAAATCACTGACTGAATCATCTGAATGAAGCGTTGCATTCAGGTTATCTGTACATGGTGCTGTTAAACCATTTTTAGTCTGATATGGCGTTGTTCTTGTAAAGGTTGTTTTAAGTTCCTCGGCAGTAAAGTCATTAAGCAACTCAACGGTTTCTGTAGTTGTTAAAGCAGCCGCTGTCACGGGAAACGACAACATTGAGAATAATAACCAAGCTGATAATAATAACGAAAGCAATTTTATTTTATTCGTTTTAAACATAAAACACTTCCCTTTTTACTCTTTGGTTTGTCCCCTGCATATTAAATGCAGGGGAGTTGGTTAATTATTCTGTAAAAAATCCGATTTCTGTTACGTTAAACCAATAGTTTGATGAGTTTCCGTATCCTATAAGTTTTACATAACGGGCATTTTTATTACCCACATTGTATATTTCCATATCTGCTGTTCTTCCTGACGATGCTGCTGTGGTTATTACCTCCCAGTTCTGACCATCTTCTGAAACTGCAAGTTTAAACAAATACTGTCTTTCAGTTCCTAAATAGAAGCCCAGACCAACGTGTGAAAGATTTTTAACTTCCCCAAGGTCATATACTATGTCTGACATATATTCTGATGCAGACCAACGAGTTGTATAGTCGCCATCGAGTGTCGCTGCAGGCGGATTTTCAGGCTGCGGAATATAGTCTGTTTTAAAGCTTTTCGGTGTTATTTGAGTTAATCCTGTATTATCGACTCCAACAAACTCTGGTTTTACTTGTGGGAAATATTTTGCTGCATCTTCTCGGCTTGCAAGCTCTTTGATGTTAACAAAATAGTAGTTTGTTGCTCCGTTTTTAGTTACCGAAATTCTTGCACAGTAGTTATTATCAGAAATAGGCTCTACGCTTATTTCTCCATCGCCTTCAGCAGTAAGTTCAGCCTCGAGCAAGTTAGCACCTTTGCCGCCAACTGCCAATGGGTCATATAAAATGTTATAAATCTTTTTATCCGGTGAAAATTCTTCTATTAATTGTCCTTCAATCATAATACCCGAAAGTTTTGGTAATTCTTCGGTTTGCGGCAATGTCCAGCTGTCGATATCTGACATAGTGTAGTTAGATACTACTGTACTTTCTTTTCCGCAAAGAGGACTTATAACAACTGCATATTTTGTTTCGGTTACATCTTTAGAATGAATCATCAGTTTCCATCTTGCCGAGTCATCTGTTGCCGAATACGGCTTAGGTGATGTTTCGAGAGGTACTGCATTCATTTTTTCAAATTTTAAACTGCTGTCACCTACAAGCTGCACTTGCATTTTGTTTGCGCCCTGAGTGATAACTGCACTGCGACCATCTGATGCAATCTCAATCGTTCCGCCAACATGTATAAATGAATAGAAATCAGACGGAACCGAAAGTTTTAATTCATCCTGTACAGTCGTTGTCATCGAAACCTTATCAACCATAACGCCACGTTTAAAACTTTTAGCACCCTTAAACTCATAAACATTTGTAAAGTCAGATGCCATAATTGTATAACGGTCATTATGTTCGAATCGGTCAATATCCTTTAGTGCATAGAAGTTCTGGTCTTCGTAATAGCTTGGGTTAAGAACGATTGTGTTATGACCCTCTGCTCTCATACGATAATAGTCACGCAAGCCAACACCTGCGTAAGATGTATAGGTTGCACCTTCACTACCGGAATCCATTACCCAACGATGACCGAACAGGTCTACAAGATATGTACCTGCGTCCATATCAACTACACGTCCGCCACCGTCATCTGCGCCGTGGAATGCTACATAGAATTCTTCTTCGCCAAAGCCTGAGCGAGTCGATGCAATTGCAAATTCTCTTGTGTTTGTTTCTGTCGGAATACCACCCGGACTCTTTAGATATTCAGGGTTGTACCAGATTATATCGTAAAGACTTGCACGATAATGATATTCATCTAAGAACCAAGTTCTGTACTTAGCTAAAGCCGCATCGTCAAATTCGTGTGATAACCACATAAGCTGCGGTGTATCAAGTGCTGTATATTCGGTATTTGCAAGGTCAAAGTTTGCTACCGCACCGTTAACGCCTGTCATAAAGTATGCACCCTTATGAAGTCCGGGAGATTTTGTAAGACCATAGTTTGTACCCAGTGCAGTTTTTAAAGAAGAAATGGTATAAGAGAAATACTGATACGCATATCTCCAGTATCCCGGACCTTCTACCCACGCACCGTCAGGAGCAAATTTTGCAAGCAAATCTTTTTCCATTTCTATACATCTTGATACTATTTCGCCTGCTAATGCACTTTCTTCTTCACTTTCGTCACCGATTGCAAGTGCTCCAAGAATCAAGCCGCCTGAGCACACACTTACCCAGTTACTCGGATAGTTATCGCTTGTGTTATC
This sequence comes from Clostridia bacterium, assembly GCA_017416985.1. Taxonomy (GTDB): domain Bacteria; phylum Bacillota; class Clostridia; order UBA1381; family UBA9506; genus RGIG1666. The sequence goes on along the minus strand of JAFQAG010000063.1, from coordinate 12,864 downwards.
TGCCCAGTATCCACTGCTGTGTACAATACCAGGTTTTAAATTAATTTCATCAAGGCCGGGATTTAATCCCTTGCTGGCAATACCTGTACGAATAATCATTTTCTGATAATCAGAAAGATAATCATAGCACCAGTCATATCCGATAGCAACAGCCGCCGTCATTTCTGCAACATCAAGCCAATGATACGGATTCCAGTCAGGGAAGTTTACACAGCAAACGTTCATCATAATATCAGTTGCACCTTGTGCATACTTTTCTTCGCCAGTAACTAAATATGCAAATGAAAGGCTGCTGATATATGACAATGCCTTACGGCTTGTTGTAAGCATTCTTACTCCGTCAGTTCTTCCGTGTTTAAGCGGTGCTAAGGTTAAATATCCGTCGCAGACCGACAGTAAATCCTGCAACCATTCGTTTACCATTGGATCATTTTTAATCTTGTCTTTAAGAGCTGGCAAGGTCTTTTGATTTACCATAAGACGCGGATGTGCCTTGTCAGGATTATTTGCTTTAAGTGCTGTAACAACCTCTTCAGGAGTGGTCGTATCAAAAATTACATTTCTTACAGCTTTGTCAATAATCTTTTTATCAGCCTTGTCAGAAAGATTAAAGCTTTCTGCATTTTCACCGATTACAATATAACCGCTTGTGTCATAAAAGACTTGTTTGTCTAAAATTTCTGCTATTGCTCGAAGCGGAACAAGCAATCTGTCAGATTTATTAAATGCCGGAACATCAAAGCTGTGCTCCTCGCCATTTACTGTATAGCGTTTATCGCCCTGACGTATAACAATTGTTTTGCCACCTGAAGCGATAGTTGCCTCGCCACTTTGTGCATCGTAGTTAACTGTTGCACCGAATCCCTCGGATATAAATCTTAAAGGAACCATTGTGCGACCATCAACAACCTCTGCACTAAAATCAGGATTGCTGTCATCAAGCGCCTTAACTGTATTGTTTACTAAAGCTTTAGCGCTGTTGGTTGTAAGCAGAATATGATTTGCCATTCTTTCGGTAACCATTTTATCAGTTACTTGAACAACAGGAAGTTTTTTAGCTCTGCTTGCAGTTGCATCCTCGATAACCTGACCTGCACTTTCTTCTGTTTTGTCATCTTCTACCGCTTTTATACCGTAATAATTTACATAAAATATTTCGGTATCTGCTGTCATAGAAGTGAGTGCAAAACGAGAATAATTTATGTTAGTAAGTCCTTCAGGCAAGGCTCTTTCTAAAATCTGTGTTTTTCCGTTTATTTTAAGATTGTAAACTCCGGCAACAAAGTCCATTGTTATTTCAACATCGAAAAATACTCCCGGTCTTAATGTGCCGACTACTGTTCCGTCATAAAGCTTAACCGCTCCGCTTTTATCAGCTGACATAAAACGGCTGCTGCCGCCATCGCCACTTAAGCTGAACAGTGTTCTGTTACTTGCAGGGATTCCCTCATACGCAAACGAGCCTTCAATTACTACCTTTGCTTTAGAAGAAAAATCTGCCTGCATCCAGAACTGTGTTGCATCTTTAGCAGTCTGAACCAGAAGACTTTTATTCTCTGCATCAGGATACTCTGCTACAACAACCTGTTTTACACCTTGCGAAACGCAATGCATATCAGGTGTTTTTCCCGTAGTAAAATCAGAAAAATTATAATATTCTACATACGAAGCGCCAAATACGGGAAGGCACGGCATCATTGCCGCCAGCATAAACAGAAGAACAGCTGCAGATATACATCTTTTAATACTTCTCATTTACGCTCCCCCTCTCTATTCTTTAACTGCACCGACCATTACCCCTTTTACAAAGTATTTCTGCAAGAAAGGATAAATCGCAAGAATCGGCATAGTCGCAACTACTATAACCGCATACTGTACGGTTTCGGCAATTGCATACGAATCTTGTGCCGCAGTATCGCCAGACATCAGGTTCGTATCGTTTGTAATAAGAATCTCGCGCAGAACAAGCTGCAACGGGAATTTTGCTCTGTCACGTAAATAGAGCATTGCGTTAAACCATGAATTCCAATGGCCAACTGCATAATAAAGAATAAGTACTGCAATTGTCGGCATTACGAGTGGCAACACGATTTTTATAAGAACCTGAATCTGTTTAGCACCGTCAATACAAGCCGATTCAATTAAAGATTCAGGTATTGACTGCATTGCAGTTCTCATAATAATCATATTATAGGCACTCATAGCGGTAGGAATTATAAGAGCTAAAAGCGAGTTGTCAAGCCCTAACTGCTTAACAGTTAAATATACCGGTACCATACCGCCGCCAAAATACATGGTTATTACTATAAACAAAGTGAAAAACTTACGTAGCGCCAGTCTTTTTCTTGAAAGTACATATGCTGTAAGTGCTGTCATTGTCATATTAAGCAAAACACCGCTTAAAACAATAATTATTGTATTTACGTATCCTGTAAAAATCATAGGATTTTTAAACACCATCAGATACGATGCACCGGTCGGCTTAAGCGGATACCAAAGCGGACCCATATGCTTAATTAATTCGCTTGATGTTGAAAACGAAGCAAGCACAACATACAGCATAGGATATAGCATAACAAGAATTACCAGGCACATAAAAATGTAGTTAAATACTGTAAATGCCTTATATCCTTTTCCGTTATTATTCATTTTAATTCTCCTTTACCATAAAGCTGTGTCGTTCACTTTTTTAGAAATCTTATTAGTTATCATCAAAAGTGTAAGGTTTATTGCAGAGTTAAACAGTCCAACCGCAGTTGAAAAGCTCAAGTTCTGTTCCTGCAGACCTTTTCTGTACACAAAACTCGAAATAATATCTGCTGTTTCCATAGTCATCGGATTGTAAAGGAGTATAATCTTCTCATATCCAACGCTTAAAATTCTTCCCATACGTAAAATAAGCATGGTTATAATTGTAGGTAAAATACCAGGGATTGTTACGTGAATGGTCTGACGCCATCTGCCTGCACCGTCTATCATTGCAGCCTCGTAAAGCTCTTGCGATATACCTGAAAGCGCTGCCAGATAGATAATTGAACCCCAGCCTACACCTTGCCAGATATCAGATATGATGTAAACAGGCACAAAGTATTCAGGCTTATTTAAAAATGTTACTCGCTCGCCACCGAACAATGCAATTATGTCGTTTATGATACCTGTATCTAAAGTAAACTTTTTAATCATACCGCATATTACAACAGTTGATATAAAGTGCGGCAAATATGACACAGTCTGAACGAGTCTTTTCATTTTCATATTTTGAAGCTCGTTAATTAAAAGCGCCAGAATAATCGGGGTCGTAAATCCGAAAAGAATCGAGTTTACACTTATCGTTACAGTGTTTCGTATTACGCGAACAAAGTAATAGCTCTTAAAAAAGTCTATAAAGTGTTTAAAACCGACCCAATCGCTTCCCCATATGCCTTTTGCAGGTGCGTAATTCTGAAACGCCATTAACGCACCATACATTGGCTTATATGAAAATATGAGGTAGTACACAAGTGCAGGTAAGAACATAATATAAAGCTCATAGTTCTCTCTCCACTCTTTGCCGATTCTTACACCCAAAGTATTTTTCTTCGGCAATGTACCTATACTTGTTTGTTTTTTCATATTTTGTTCAATCTCCTCTTATCGTGTCTGATATCTTTTAACCGCTGCTGTGTAGCATTCTAACACCTGCGGAAGTCCAAGCTCATTGAGCTGTTCAACATATTTATCAAACTCTTCAAGCGAACGTTCGCCCATAATAAATGCATATTCTGATTCGTATTTATATGTACTGATTTCAGTTGCAACACCTGCAATCTTTTCACGCTCTTCGTCACTTAAAGTAATATGCGGTAATTTGTGTTTTGCAACGTCAGTTTCCTGCCATACTTTAATAGCATCGTTCTGCTGCTGATACGGACGACGGCTTTCTACGATTTCGTTCCACTGAACAGATGGTGCGCTACCGCTTGTCATACAATAAAGGCTAACCATTCTTTCTGCTTCATCGCTGCCTGTTATTAAGTCAGTAAATGTCGGTTTGCCGTCTACCATTTCGTAGCTTTTGCCTTCTACACCATAGTTATATGTAATCTGACCTTTTTCGCCGTAGCCGTAATCTAAAAATCTTACTGCAAGCTCAGGATTTTTGCACTGTGTGCTGATTGCCCAAGCAGCTGTATTTGTGTACTGCCAGTCCCACTGAGATGAAAATGCTCTGTCACCCTTGTTTAAAACAGGATAAGGTGCACCAACTAAGTCAAATCCTTCGATGTCTTTAGCCGAAGAAAGAAGTGTTCCCATAGCAGATGCTGCATAACCGCAGGTTGCACCTGTGTTGCCGTTTAAGAAATATCCGTTAAAGATTTTCATATCGGTAGACGGGAAGTTCTTGTCTAAAAGACCTTCTTTATACCATTTGTTCATTCTGGTTAAAAATTCTTTATGCCCCGGCTCTGCAGGACCATATTTAACTGTTCCGTCATCTGCAACAAAATAGTCATCTACAACCTTGTATGCACCTGTTAAAAAGCCGTGTGCAAAGTACTGCATACTTCCCATTGAAAGCGGAACAGTTGCGCCCATTTCGTCTTTAAAACGGCGAAGCATAACTTCCCACTCGTCAATTGTTTCAGGAACAGGCAAGCCTAGTTTGTCAAGCCAGTCTTTTCTTACGATAGGACCTGAGAACAGACAAAGGCTTTCGTCACCTCTGATGAACGGAAATACGCAAATATCGCCTTCGTCAGTTTTAATCTGCTTTGCAACCTCTGGATGCTCATCAAGATATGCCTTATAGTTAGGCGCCCATTTGTCTATCATATCGTTAAGTTTTAATATAAAGTTTTCGTTAACAGCTTTTCTAACACCATAGTTGTGCCAGTTGTAACGAATAATATCCGGCAAGTCGTTTGATGTAAGCAAAAGATTAAACTGTTCGCCTACCATACCTGATGCAGGATGTAAATACTCTATTTTTACACCGGTTTCTTTTTCAAGCTCTTTTGCTACATCTGTTTCTCCAAAGTCAGATGTAGATGTCGAAACACTTGTTGAAAGCTCCATCCAAAGTGTAAGTGAATCATCACACTGTACGGGATATACAGCATCACCATTATAGGTTATTGTGCTTGCTGTGTTTTCTCCGTTTGTTTCCTTTCCGTTGGCACAGCCTGCAAGACTGCTTATAAGCATTGCAGCTGACAAAATAATGCCAATGGCTCTCATTCTTTTTGACATAAAAATCAATCCTTTCTTAAAATAATTTTCTTCGCATTAATATAATGTCACATTTATATTTTACAATAATATTACTAAAGCAACAACGTGGCAAAATTGCAAAAAGCATACATAAATTAAGAAAACATAAAAAAGGCTGTTGCAACGCACTTACTTGCTGCAACAGCCTTTTGTCAGTCATATTATTTTTTTAACGTAGTCTTGTATGTGCTGGGTGCAATACCTTCAATTCTTTTAAACATAATATTCAAAGAACGTGCATCGTTAAGACCAACTTTAACAGCTATATCTTTAAGCTTATAATCGGTATTTAATATAAGTTCTTTAGCCTTTTCGACCCTTATTCGATAAATGTAATCCATCAGTCTTTCACCGGTATATATTTTAAATTGTTTGGATGCATAATATCCGGTAATACCAATGTTTTCACCAATCATCTGAATGCTTAGGTTCGCATCCTGATAATGCTTGTCAACATATTCTTTTATAAGATTTACAACCTGACCGCCGGTTTGTATTTCTTCATTGTTCCACAAACACAGCTTTTCGACAATTTCAAGCAATGTAGCTTCTTTTGTGCCTATGTTACTGTCGTTGTCAAGCAAAGAATTTATTTCATTTACAAGCATTGTATAGTTTTCAGAAGAAAGCTCACGTTTTTCGGACAAGATTTTAACAAATGTACCCGCAAGTCCGAAAATAACACATGAAAGTTCTTGCCTTGACAGTTCACGGTTTGATGCAAATATCTCTTTTAAGGTTTCTTTAGACAATTCGACATTACCACTTGTTATGTAATTTACCAGTCTGCTCTCTAACATTTGCGGATAATGATATCTTTCGTCGGACTGACCTGCTACATCACTGTAAAGTTCAAGACCTTTAATGTCAAACAAGTCCATATGCCCTATAACTTCTTTGGCTTCAGTGTATCCCATGCGGATTCCGTTTATTCCCTTATGTGTGTTACTTACAGCACACTTTACATCGAAATCGAAGTTTTCTTCTATCGCAACCATACCGTCATCAACCGAACTGCTTAAATTTTTCATAGCAGAAGCATCATCGGCAATATTGATTATTGCGGCTTTAAAACCTTCAACATCAAAAAAGTGACATTTATAATAGCGAGCGATAAATTCTTCCATTATGTTCTCTGTTATAACTCGTGACAATTTGTAACGCTCTTCGTTTGAAATATCATCTTCTTTAAACAGCTTACCAACGTCGGTGATTTTAAACAAAACTACTGCAAAGATTCCGTTTTCAACGTCAATATCCGGATTAAGTCTTTTAAACTCGTTCTCTGATGATATTGTGCCATTTTTAACGGCTTTTTCTAAAAAGTTTCTTCTTAATTCCGAATCCTGTTGTTCAATTCTGGTAAGATTTCGTTGTTCACTCTTTAAAATATTTTCCATTGCAAGCGACAGATATTCAAATTCATCTGTGCCCTCAGCGCCCATAACGTGATTCTGTTTAACAATTTCAACTAAATCTTTAATAGGGCTATAACTTTTTTCAGTCGCTCTGTATATAAGAAAAATACCAGCAGTTAAAGTTAAAAGAACGATAACGGTTATTCCGAAATAGGCAAGATAAAGCATTCCCCAATATTCATTTTCAGGAGTGTAAACTAAATATTGCCAGCCGCTAACCTCAGAATCTATAGATGAAACCGTCATCTTTTTGTCATTGTTTTCATCTACATATGTCTGTAGCGGCAATTCTTGATTTCCGTCAGAAACAGAAACCATTTTCCCCTCTTTTCTAAGCACCGTATCAACAGTATCAAAGAACGTGCTTTTCATCACTATAACTGCAGTTACCCGATTATTTCCGGCATATACATTAGCAGGCAAAGACCGTATATACATAATTCTTTTTTCTGCAACCTGTGTAGCCACAAAGTCTGAAATTATAAACTCACCCTGCTGACACTGGCTCACCTCATCCCGCCACTGCCCATAATTTTCATCGCCAAAATTTATTCTGTACATCATTTCACAATCAGTTATTCCGTTACCCGAAAGCGCTATATTGGCATCGTGAAAAAACAGAATTATATTGTCTGTTGCATTGTTAAGCAATGCCATATTATCAATCTGCGAACTCATTTTCATCACAAGCTGCCTGCGCTCTGCATCCGACATTTTGTTTTTTTGCAAATTAATAATATCTTTATTTAATGCTATCTGTGTATAAAGTACACATTGACTTTCTAGGTCATCATCTATTTCGTTTCGAATCATTCTTAAAAATGTTTCGTTAGAGCTGACAACCGTGCTATGCAAATCAGCAGTAACAAAAACAGAAAGAATAACCGAAATTAAAAATGGTATACTCCATACAATAAAATACGTTTTAAGCAGTTGATGCTTAACACTTGTATTATTCCTTTTAAGCCGCACAATCGTCACCTCTTCTCTGCCGTCAAAATAAACACGTAATTAATTATAATGTAACAGCTAAAAAAAATCAACAAAATTAATTTTGTAAAATTTTCTTGGTTTTCAATTTTTTATTAATCGCATTTTACAAAAATCGAAAAATCTATACATAACATTATAAGCCAGAGAAAATAAAAATACAACGTATAAAAAGTTTAAAAAGCATACATATTTTTCAAAAAAAACTTTAAATTCGGGCAAATATCTGCTTTTTTATTAAAATTGGTATGCTTTTTAAAAAATTGGGCGGTTTAAATAGTTTGCTATGTATGATAAAATTAAGCCGTAAAATCTAACAAGACCTAAAAACAAAGCGTCTTGAAAGGAGAAAATTATGGGAATTTATGAATCAATTATTTTAGCAAACAAAGCCTTTATTGATGAAACATGGGAAAAAATCGATAAAAAGCTGCAGGTTGTAGCTCCTAAAAATCGTGATAAACTTCCTTCAATGTCAATAAACGGCGTATACAACGACCATTCTGAAGATATGCCCGACGCATGGACAAATGGTTTTTGGCCGGGAATTATGTGGCTTATGTATGCCGGAACAAAAAATGATATGTATAAAGATATTGCAATCCGTGGCGAAGAGTTGTTAGAAACCGCAGCTGCAAATTTTGATTGTCTTTATCACGATGTTGGCTTTATGTGGCACATATCAAGTGGCGCTCATTACCGCATTACAGGCGATTTGAAAGCAAAAAGCCGAGCTATGTATATGGCGGCAAGCCTTGCATCACGATATAATATGAACACCAAAAGCATTCGTGCCTTTCAGGAAGAGGCAAGATCTACCTGGGTTATAATAGATAGCCTTATGAATCTTCCTTTACTTTACTGGGCAAGCCGTGAAACAAACGATCCTCGTTTTTCACTTTTTGCACAAAGTCACGTAGATACAGTTCTTGAAAATCACGTGCGCAAAGATGGAAGTGTAAACCACATTCTATCATACGATTTACATACAGGCGAATTTTTGGGTGTTCTTCCTGGTCAGGGCAGCGGCGCTTTAGATTCTTCGTGGACTCGTGGTCAGGCATGGGCAGTTTATGGCTTAACTTTAAGCTATATCCATACTCAAAAAGAGGAATATTTAAACGCTGCAAAAAATGTTGCACATTATTTCATCGCAGCGGTTAGCGACAATGATTATGTGCCGCAGTATGACTTCCGTCAGCCATACGACTGCAAGGATGTTGATACATCAGCAGGTGCTATAACCGCTTGCGGTTTAATAGAGCTTGCAAAGGTCGTTCCTGAATGTGAAAAAGCTCTTTATTTAAATGCTGCAATTAAAATGGTAAAAGCATTAGTAGAGCGTTATTGTGACTGGACAGAAAATGATGATGCAATCCTTCAGGGTGTTGCAGCATCATCAAAAGTTATGAATGTATCTAATGTTTTCGGTGAGTACTATCTTATCGAAGCAATTTATAAATTAAAAGGCTTTGAGCCAATGTTCTGGTAAAATTATTTAAGGAGGAAACCACTTATGAGTACAGTTAAAATTGGTGTGTTCGGGGCAAAACGTGGAATGGAAATGATAAATATGCTGATGGGATATCCTGATGCTAAACTCGTTGCCATCTGCGACAGACATCAGCCTCTGCTTGATGAATGTGCTGAAAAAGCTCGTGAACATGGTTTAAAAATAGAACTTTTTGCAGATTTTGAAGACTTTTTTGAGTGCGATATGGATGCCGTTGTTTTGGCTAACTACGCGGTTGAACACGCACCGTACGCAATTCGTTTTATGAACTCAGGAAGACACGTTTTAAGCGAATGCTTGCCTGTTCAGACTATGAAAGAAGCCGTAGAATTAGCAGAAACCGTAGAAAAAACCGGCAAAATTTATGCACTGGCTGAAAACTGCTGTTTCTTTAAAAACACCTTCGAAATGTACAGACGTTACCGTCGTGGTGACATCGGTGAGGTTACATATGCAGAGGGTGAATATGTACATCCTATGGAATCATTAAAAGAGATGGCTGGTTTTACTTACGGCGACAAGAATCATTGGAGATATCATATTTATTCTACATATTATTGTACACACAGCTTAGGACCACTTCTCTACATCACAGGATTGCGCCCTGTAAGAGTAATTGGTATGGAAGTTCCGCCTACTGATTTTATGAATCAGGCAGGATATAACAAAGGCGCTGCAGGCGCAACCTTAATTCAGCTTGAAAATGGTGCTGTTATTAAAAATCTGGTTGGCTCACTCAGAAAGCTGCCGCTTATCTGGAACTATCAGCTTTATGGAACAGCAGGCTGTATGGAAACAGACCGTTGGAAGCATCATATGCTTAACGTTTATACCGACAACGAGGTTGACGGTGTAAAGGGCAGAAGCTATTACGAATGTAAGCCTGTATTTGAAAACGAGCTTACCGCCAGAGTTAAAGGTCATGGCGGTGCTGACTTTTATGCAACACATTACTTTATCCAGAGCATTTTAGGTGACGAAGAAGCTCGCAAACTTTCAGTCGATGTTTACAGAGCTCTTGATATGACTATTCCGGGAATTTTAGGCTATCGTTCTATTTTAGGCGGTAATATTCCGATTGATATTCCTGATTTTCGTATCAGAGAATGCCGTGAGCCTTATCGTTGTGATATTGCCTGCACCGACCCAAAAGTTGCCGGAGCATCTGTTTTGCCGGTTAACTCATTTGGCGATAAAAACATTCCGGATTCTGTCTATAAAATGATGGAAGAGCTATGGAAAGAAGGCGAAGCAGAAAAGGCTGCACAGCAAAAATAATTTTGCCTAAAAAAATACCCATCAATTTTATAAGGAGCTGTCGCAGAAATGCGACAACTCCTTATAACACATAAATTTTAAAAATTTTTAAAAAAACACTTGCATTTTATATCAAGTCGTGTTATAATACTATTCGTTGTTTGAAAGTTAATATGCGCCCGTAGCTCAGCTGGATAGAGTGTTCGGCTACGAACCGAAAGATCAGGGGTTCGAATCCCTTCGGGCGTACCAAGATAACCGTGTACACTTTAGTGTATGCGGTTATCTTTTTATATTCAAGGGATTCGAACCCTGTGAGGGTTTTTGCGTTAAGAAAATAGTCCGGCGGACTGTTTTTAGCAAAAAGATGCGAGTCCGGTACCAAAAAGCTTTGCTTTTGGGTGGACGAGCAAGTAAGACGCGTAGCGGCTGTATCCCTTCGGGCGTACCAAGATAACCGTGTACACTTTAGTGTATGCGGTTATCTTTTTATATATTTTTATTTTCCTCCATATTGACAATCATAAAAAATTGAATTATAATAATATTATAATAGCAAACGTTTGCAAAGGTGGTTTTATGAACAAAGGCACACTTAAATATATAGCAAAAGAACTTGGTCTTTCTGCCTCTACTGTATCTCGTGTTGTAAACGGAAAATACGAGGGCAACGAAAAAACCAAGCAACGTGTCTTAGAGGCTCTTGAAAAGCATTCGTACATACCAAACGAGGTGGCTCGTTCGTTGCAGAAATCCTCGACCGAAACAATTGCCGTAGTTTTGCCCGATATATCCGAAACCTTTTTCGGAACGATTGTAAAAGAAATTGAAAACGAGGTATCTGACAGCGGATATATGCTTATTTTAGCTGATACCCACGAAAAAGCAGAAAAAGAGAGAAAATATCTTGATATTTTATATAAACGCAGAGTTGACGCTTTAGTTTTAGCAACCATTGACTCAAACGGTGATGCGGTAAGCAAATTTATTGCAAATGATATTCCCGTAGTTTTTATTGATAACATACCAAAGCTCGACGGAATCAGCGCAATAACAATTGATAACAAAAAAGCCGGACAAATTGCCGTTGACTATCTTTTATCCTGCGGGCATACACAAATTGCCACAATAATCGGCTCTACATCAGAAACTACCGGTGCAGACCGTCTGGCTGGATACTGCTCTGCTCTTTCAGATAATAATATAGAAAAAAACGATTCGCTTATAAAATTTGGTGACTATAAGCTCGATTCTGGATACAAAGCAATGTGCGAGTTGTTAGACAATCGTGATAAAGCCCATTTTACCGCAGTTTTTGTTACATCAGAACAAATGACATATGGAGCGTTGCGTGCAATACGTGACAGAAATCTGAATGTGCCTGATGATATCTCGGTAATAGGCTTTGACATTCATAATTTAAAAGATGACAGACGTCAAATGATTACAACTGTTCGCCAGCCAGAAGATATTATCGGCAAAAACGTAGGTGAATTGCTTTTAACGCATTTACGAGAAAATGATACACCTAAAGAAGATACACGTATATTTTTAGAGCCGTTTCTTCAAAAAGGCGATACAGTAAAAAACTTTAAAAAAGAAAATATTTTATTTTAAAATATTTTTTTATTCTCAATTGCAAACGTTTGCAGTATATACGAGGTGATATGTTATATGAAAATTGCAATAGGATCTATTCAATGCGAGGGTAACAGTTTAACCCCTATTTACACAAAGTTTGAGGACTTTGATTACGCCGTAGGCGAGGCAATGTATGAAAAAATTAAGGTAGTTGACTTTTTTCGTGAAAACGGATGCGAAATTATTCCTACCATCTACGCCCACGCTCTTCCGGGCGGTGCAGTTATAAAAGAAGACTTTTTGCGTTTAGCAAACAAGCTGGTAAATGCCATTCCCACAAATGATATAGACGGCGTGTGGCTTTATCTTCACGGAGCAATGTATGTTGAAGAAATCGGCTCAGGTGATACATATTTATTGAAACTTCTGCGTGATAAAATTGGTTATGATATTCCTGTTTGCGTCGCTATGGATTTTCACGCAAACAACACCGACGAAATTATAGGTTTAGCAAACTGCATAACAGGCTTTCGCACAGCTCCACATTGCGACCATACTGAAACACAGCTTAGAGCGGCAAAGCATCTTTTGACCTGTATTAAAGAAAACATTTTGCCAAAACCTCAGATGGCTCGTGCAAATGTCGTAATTTGCGGTGATGCGGTTCAGACTGCTTTAGAGCCGTTAAAGAGTATTATGGAAGAGGCGGAACGCTTAGAAAATGAAACTGAAGATATCTTGTGTGTTCAGGTATTTAACGGTCAGTCGTGGGTCGATGAGCCATATATGGGACCAAGCTTTGTAGTAACACACAAAAACGATACCGAACTTGCCAAAAAATATGCTGAAGATTTA
>JAFQAG010000062.1 GCA_017416985.1 Clostridia bacterium | reverse complement strand
TTACGGGTGATGATGTGTTTTTGAAAATTGTCGGAAACACGTTACGATTTTCCATCGTTGCTGGTCCTTTAAGTTATTTGCTTGCATTTATGTTAGCATGGATGATTAACGAATTTCCGCGACCGATTCGTGTTATTTTAACTTTTATTTTTTATGCTCCTGCTCTGGTGGGTAATGCATATTTTATTTGGCAGGTTCTTTTTTCAAATGATAGCTATGGTTATTTAAATAATCTTTTGATAAGTTTTGGTTTTATAACCGATCCTATAAACTGGTTCCAAGACACATCGTATAATATGACGATTATTTTAATTGTTCAGCTCTGGATGAGTATGGGAATTTCGTTTTTGTCAAATATTGCCGGATTACAAAATGTCAATCCTGAATTATATGAGGCAGGTGCTATTGATGGTATTCGCACAAGATGGCATGAATTATGGTATATAACTTTGCCATCAATGAAGAGTATTTTGCTTTTCAGTGCGGTAATGCAAATTCAGTCGGTATTCTCAGTCAGTTCTATTATAACAACATTGGCTGGTTATCCGAGCGTAAATAATTCGGTAGACACACTTGTTAGTTATATATCTGATGTCGGAACAGCTCGTTATGAAATGGGTTATGCATCGGCATTGTCGGTGTTCTTGTTCTTAATGGTATTGGCATTTAGATATATTGTTGGCGGTTTGCTTAACCTTGTGGAAAAAAGTGATGATTAGAAAAGAGGGAAGACTATGAAACAAAGCGCTCAGTATCGTAGATACACGCGCTCAAAAGCGGGAAATGTCGGGTATTTTACAATACTTTTTCTTGCGGGAATGTTTACGGTTCTACCGTTGCTTTATTGCATTGTAACATCCTTTAAACCACTTGATGAATTACTTCTTTTCCCGCCGCGTTTTTTTGTTATAAAACCGACAATGGCAAATTATAAGTCTTTGCCGTCGTTGTTAAGTTCACTTTATGTTCCGGTTTCTCGCTATTTTTTTAATAGTATTTTTATAGCCGCTCTAGGTACATTTTTGCATATTATTGCAGCTTCTTTGGCGGCATTTACATTTTCGAAGTCTAAACTTCGTGGAAGAAAAATTTATTTTACCATAGTTCAGACTATGCTGTTATACAATTCTGTAACGCTAGCGGTTCCTCAGTATCTTATTTTCAGTAAGATGCATTTAATAGATACATATTGGATTTATATTCTGCCGGCAATTCCATCTGCAGTTGGATGTTTTCTTATGAAGCAGTTTATGGATGTTTCTGTTCCTGATGCCCTTATGGAAGCTGCCCGTATTGATGGAGCTGGTGTTCTCCTAATGTACTGGAAGGTTATAATGCCTATTCTTAAACCTGCATGGATGACAATGGTTTTGTTTTCTTTTCAAGGTATGTGGACTGTTATTCCTTCGGGTACTATTTTTAGTGAAGAACTGAAAACGCTTCCATATGTAATGAGTTCAATTGCAGCAGGAGGAATTGCACGTTCGGGTAGTGCTATGGCTGTTACGGTGATTTTGATGATTCCTCCTATTATTGTTTTTTTGGTATCTCAAAGTAATGTTATGGAAACTATGAGCAGTTCGGGTATAAAATAATGATTTTGAAAACGGCGGTGAAAATGATGAAAAAAACAATAATGCTTTTCGGAGCAGTTCTTCTTATTGCTACAATGCTTTTTACAACTGTATCCGCCGCACCTACCGACGCATTTTCGAAAAAAAATAATGCAAATGGCAGTAGCACATCTACGCTTGCAAGAGATATGTATTCGCCTACCATTAAAATATCAGCCGACACGTTAGGATTAGAAAAACCCTTTGAAGGAATTTCCGATATATGCTTTGATGCGGACGGAAGTATTTACATATTATGCGGCGGAGAGGGTAATGCTAGACTGACAGTTCTCAATTCTGATTATACTTTCAATCGTGAAGTGTTAGTAACAGAAAATGGTAAACCGGTTGATTATTCCGGTGCACAGGGTGTGTATGTTGATAAAAATTATAATATTTATATTTCTGACAAAGTTCATGCACGTGTGTTGGCAACGGATAAAAACGGGAATGTAATAAAAAGTTTTGGTGTACCGGATTCACCGCTAATTCCCGCAGATTTTATTTATCAACCGACAGCATTTTGTATGGATGATAAGGGATATTTCTATATTCTAAGTCTCGGATGTTATTATGGTGCACTTTCTTATTCACCAGAAGGTGAATTTTTGGGCTTTTATGGTGCAAATACTGTAAAGGCTTCGGCTTTGGCTACACTCCAATTTTTGTGGAGTAAATTAACGGATAATGATACGAAAAAATCACAGTCTGCAAAGACGCTTCCGTATTCATTTGTTGATTTGTGTGTAGATAGTGAGGGTTATGTACTCACTTGTACAGGTCAAACTGACTATAACGACAATGGAAGCGGTCAGATACGTAAAACAAATAGTAAGGGTGCAAATATTCTTTATAAAAGCTCAAATCGCGGCAAGGCTGAGTCTTCTACAGCTGTCAATTTTTTAGAGGATAAAGTTGTCAGACGCAACAAACACAATTATGTACAGAATATTGTATCCATCGCAACAGATACAGAAGATTATATTTATATTTTGGATAATACATATGGTCTAATTTATGTATATGATAAGGAATGTAATTTACTAAACGGTTTTGGAGGCGGATTGGGAAACGGAGACCAACTTGGTACATTTGCCAATCCCGTGGCGTTAGCCGTTTATCAAGATACCTTATTGGTTGCTGATTTTAAAAATTGTTCAATAACAGTTTTCAAACGTACTGATTACGGAAATAAACTTTATAAAGCTCAATCAATGCAGATTGCCGGAGATTATGAGCAATCACAGGAACTTTGGCAACAGGTGCTTGACGTTGATTCGGGTAACCAGTTGGCGTATCGTGGTCTTGCAAATTATTATTATAGTTGCGGTGAGTACGAAAATGCACTAAAGTTTGCTGAGAATGGAATGGATTATAACATCTATAATCTTTCACATCAAGAATTACTTAAAGCTTCACTCGCCAAAAATTTTATATGGGTATTATTGGCTATTACAGTGTGTGCGGCGGTAATTATTTATGTTGTTATCCGTCTTAAAAAGCGAGGAAAACAAATCATTACTAATCAAAAAGTAAGAACCTTTGGTGGCGTTATATTACATCCCTTCAAAACATTTGGAGATGTCAAATACAAGAAACGTGGCTCAATGATTATTTCGATAATTTTAATAGCATTGCTGTTCGTTTCTTATACGCTTAAATCTACCGCATCGGGTTTTTTATACCGTACGGCAGATTCTGAAACCTTTAATCTGTTTTTTGTATTTTTGCAAACATCCGGCGTGTTACTCCTATGGATAATTGCTAACCGTCTGGTTTGTACTCTCTTTTCTGGTAAAGGTACATTCGGTGAAGTCTTTATAGCATCAGCATACTCCTTCACACCGCTGATTGCTACTACATTCATTTATGTGGTTTTGTCACATTTTGTACCTCTTTCGGCAAGTGGAATTTTGGAAACACTTGGGGTAATCGGCTGGATATATTCATTGTTTTTGCTTTGTATTTCAATGATAACTATACATGAATACGATTTCTTCAAATTTCTTTCAACCAGTATTGCCGTAATTTTCTTTATGATAGTAATCATATTTGTGATTTTCTTTATTTTAGTTATGCTTAATTTATCCGGACAGTTTTTAACTGATGTATTTGAAGAAATAACTTTCCGATAAATTCTTTTTTCCTTGACTCTGAGGAGGTGTTTGTATGAAAATTAAAAATTTAGTGTGCCTTTTGCTCGCAATTTTGTTGTGTGGGCTTGCAGGCTGCGGTCAAGCAGATAATACCGTCCGCTATCGCTTAGATAAAGCTGCGTCTTCTATTAATTCAGAAACAGTTGCACAAAACGAACGCTATGCTATGGAATGGGACGATGAAAATAAAAACATTATCCTTAGAGAAAAATCAACCGGAAAAAGCTGGGCTGATATTCCTTTAGAATATTTGTCAAATGGCGGCTCTAGTGAATCGGTAAATTCAACCATAAATATAACTGTTTATGAGGTAACCACATCAAACATAACCGAGGTCCGAGGTTATTCTGGTGCTGTAGAAAATGGGCGATTATTTTGTAAAAAAATTAAAAACGGTATTCGCCTTACATATTGCTTTGACGACTATGAAATTGCCATTCCTGTAACTTACACTTTGAAAGATGACTGTGTGAAGGTTACGATTAACGGTAAAGGAATTTTAGAAACCGGTGAGAAATATAAATTAATTTCCGTTTCGCTTGCACCGTTTTTATGTTCGGCAAAAAATGATGACCCCTCTGCGTATTTGTTCATACCGTCTGGAAGCGGTGCGTTGATGTATGTAAATGAAAACGGCAGAAAGACAAGAAAATACGCCGGAGAACTGTACGGGGAAGATGCGTCTCGCATTATCCAAGAGTCGGATAAAAATGAAACCGCTGTTCGTCTTCCGGTTTTCGGTGCAAAGTCAGGAGATACAGCAATTCTTGGAATTGTTGGAGAGGAAAGCGGAACAACGCTTATAGAGGCAGAGGCTGGTAATACTCGTACTCATTATTCCTCTGTGTATCCGAAATTTTATTTCCGCGGTTTTGATAATGTTACTCATCCGAATAACGGCTCATATATTGAACGAATATCCGAGGATATATCAAAAAGAAATTGTTCAGTTGAATACTATCCTCTAATTGGAAATGAAGCTGATTATAACGGAATGGCACGCTGCTATCGCAATTATCTCACGAAAAATGATAAGTTGAGACAAAGTGATGTTGAACAGCAGCCTTATTCAGTAACATTTCTTGGAGGAATAGAAGTTAGTAAGCTCTTTATGGGAATTTCATACACAAAGCTTTTTTCAATGACGAATTATTCTCAGGCTTTGGAAATTATAAAAGAGCTGGATGAACAAACGGCAAATTCGTCGGCTGTTCGAATGATGGGTTACGGAGACGGTGGAATTAGTGGCGGAAGTCTTGCAGGCGGATTTGTTACTAATTCGGATTTTGGCAACCGAAAACAGTTTAATGAATTAAAAGAATATACTTCAAACAACAGTCGCTTATTTTGGGATTATGATTTAATATGGATGAAAAAGAGTGGCAACGGATTTTCTTATTCGAATGATGTTTCAAAAACGGCAATCCTGATGAAAGCGGAAAGAAATCAAATTAATGTACCTTTACGTGATTTTAACACAAAAAATGCTTTCCGTGTTCTTAAAAGAAGCTTGATTTCTGATGCGATGGATAAACTTTTGAAAAAAGCTAAAAAGCAAGGAATTGACGGCATCAGTCTTTCATCCCTCGGCAGTGTTTCATATTCCGATTACGGCGATACAAAATATTATGAGAAAGCACAGATGTCTTCGGACGTGCGTAGTATAATAGACAAAGCGGTGAAAAACGGTTCTAAGGTTGCTGTATCTAATGCAAATTCTTATGCAGCATCAGTAGCTGATATAATATTCGACGCTCCGTCGGACAACGGAGGATATTTTGTACTAGATGCCAACATTCCGTTTTATCAATTAGTTTTTTCAGGAAGTAAGCCAATGTATTCATCAGCGGTTAATCTTTCTGGAAACATAAAGCAATCGATTTTACATGCGGCTATCGGCGGAATGGGCTTGAGTTACACATTAATTAATGATTATGATGTAAACTTTTCTTCTGATGTAACGCAAAAACTTTACGGAGCTGTATATTCCGGAAATAAAACCGCAATAGTCTCAGCAGTTAAAAAATATAACGAATTTTTTGAAAAAATAGAAAACTCTAAATTGTTGAAATATGAAATTTTAGGGAATAACGTAAGCAAATCAGAATTTTCGAATGGTGTAATTCTTTATGCCAATAATTCTGATAAAACAGCAGAATCTCCTGCAGGTATATTACAAGGCTATGAATATGCAGTTGTGACACAATGAGGAATGGATGGTGATTTAATTGAAAGCGAGTAAACTAGGGAAAGGCAGTTTTGAGACTAAGCGTCAAAGGCCTGGCTATTGGTTCGTATTACCCTGGGTTATCGGTATGCTTTTGTTTTTTATAGTTCCGCTCTTCACATCTGTCTGGTATTCGTTTTCCGATGTGAAAATTGAACCTGGTGAAGTAATTGTCAATTTTGTCGGATTAAAAAACTACCGTCAGATTTTACTAATTGACGCGGACTATATAGACCAGCTTTCCGGTTCGGTGGGATATGTATTGGGGTCGGTTCCGCTTGTTATTGCCTTTTCATTAATTATTGCAGTATTATTAAGCAAGAAATTTTTCGGAAGAACTTTTTTTAGAGCATTATATTTCTCTCCGATTATTTTTGTGACCTCGGCAGTAATGAAAATTTTAGAAGAAAAACCCATCAATATTCCGATTTACAGCAGTAATGAGGAATTGACAGATTTTCTTCAATTATTTTCGTTTATGGATTTGCCGCCGGCGGTGTTATCGGTGATGACATTTATGGTTTCATTTTCGCTTTATGTTATGCAAAATGCGGCAGTTCCGATTGTGTTGTTTCTTGCAGGTTTGCAAGAAATTCCGGCAGCACTTTACGAAGTTTCCAAAATTGAAGGTGCTGACAAATGGGAAGAATTTTGGATGATAACTATTCCAAGCTTGCGAAATATAATTACTCTTGTTGTTGTTTATACAATGATTGATTTATTTGCACAAAGCCATAATACCGTTGTTTCACGTGCACAAGACTTGATGACAACGCAAGATTTCGGAACAAGCTCGGCAATGCTTTGGTTTTACTTCTTAATTGTTATTGCGGCAATCGGTATAGTTTATTCGTTGTATTATCGATTCTGCGTAAAAAAATGGGAATAATTAGCCCGAAATTGCGGCAAACCCGAATGGCGGTAATTAAGGCTTTTTAAAATAAATCTAAAAATGAGGTGTTAATGTGAAAAAAACAAAAAAACTTTTGGCGACATTATTATCTTTGGTTATGATTATTTCAGCCTGCAGTGTTTTGGGCTTGGTTCATGCAGCTGCCGGCGACTATGCAGGAATGGTTTTAAACTTTGAAACCGGTGATAGGGACGTAACAACTGGTACTCATCCGGGTTACGAGACATACTATGGCAAACAAGGAGATGCGAAAAACGGTAATGCATCGAGAATTAACGGTTTCAATGTCGGATATGTTAATTCTGAAGGTGTAGGCCATGATTCTGATGGTGCTATGGTAATAGCGTATTCAGCTGAAGGCACAAGCGCTAAAATCACAGAACATGCAGGATTTAATACTGCTCATACAGGAACAAATGCAAATACATTAGCAAATTATCGTCCATATTACGGACAAATGTTCCGTGCAACTGTGTGGTTTAAAGTTAAGAGTATTACGGGTAATGCGAAGTTGGGATTTCGTAATAATGCTGCCACCTCGAATAATTGGAGCGGTGGAATTAATCTAAGCACGAATGGCGTTTCATTTAACGATAATGTTTACGGAACAGGTGTAGCTCTCCATACTTTAAAGGACCTTACTGCTGAAGATGTTGATGCAGGCTGGCAGTCGGCTTCCATTGTATTTATGGGTGGAGGTAATAGTACAGCAACTGCTACGGGAAACGGCGGTGCCGGATATATAACTCTTGTTATGGAAGACAATACAAAGCGTGTTGGAACAGAAGTTTATATTGACGATATTACTATTGAACATCTGGGTGATGCTGTTGCGGTTACTTATAATCTCGACGGCGGAACAATTTCAAGCAACTGTGCTGGCGGAGTAGAATACGGTCTACCGGGTTCACCGTTAATGGCAACCGCTCAAAAGGAAGGCTTTAGATTTGAAGGATGGTATTCTGATTCAAGTTTAACAACTCCTGCAACTGTGGTTCCGCAAGCAAATGCTACTCTTTATGCTAAATGGAAGATGACCAGTTGTGCTGGTATGGTTTTGAACTTTGAAAACGGTACTCAGGACACAACTACCGGTACACATCCGGGATATGAAGCGTATTACGGGGCTCCCGGCGCAAATGCTAACGGTAACGCATCGAGGCTTAACGGTGTTAACGTTGGCTATGTTAACGGTGACGGTCTTGGTCATAATTCTAACGGTGCTATGAAAATGGCATATTCGTCTAACAGTGCTAATGTTACAAACACTCTACATGCGGCATTTAATACAGCGCATACAGGAACAAATGCAACTACATTAGCAAATTATCGTCCATATTACGGACAAATGTTCCGTGCTACTGTTTGGTATAAGGTTGAGTCTATTACGGAAGACGCAAGTCTGAATTTTTACACTAATTCAAGTTATACAGGAACAAAGGGTGGTGTAAACCTATCTCAAAACTCAACTTACGGAACTCCTGCTGGAACTCCGTTTGCTAACTTGACTTCCGCTGATGTTGAAAAGGGTTGGCAGCAGGCTTCTGTAACATTTATGGGTGGCGGAACAAGTACAGCAACCGCTACCGGAAGTGGTAGTGCCGGATATATAACTCTTGTTATGAGCAATGATACCAATCGTGTTGGTACAGTTGTTTATGTTGATGATATAACAATTGAACATATTGGCGAAGCAATTGAAGTAAAGTATAATGCTAACGGTGGAACAATTTCCGGTAGCGATTCACAATACGGTCGTCCCGGTGATACTCTTACCGGAATGGCAGAGCGTGATGAATATGAATTTGCAGGTTGGTATACAGACAAGACATGTACTACTCCTGTAACAGTAATTCCTGAGCAAAACACTACTGTTTATGCTAAATGGGAGATTGATTCTTACGCAGGTATGACCCTTAATTTCGAGAACGGTACTCAGGACACAACTACCGGTACACATCCGGGATATGAAGCGTATTATGGAGCTCCCGGCGCAAATGCTAACGGTAACGCTACCCGTGTTAGCGGTTTTGACGTTGGATATGTTAATTCTGAGGGTGTAGGTCATAATTCTAACGGTGCTATGAAAATGGCATATTCGTCTAACAGTGCTAATGTTACAAATTCGACTCATGCGGCATTTAATACTGCTCATACCAGAACTAATGCAAACACATTAGTAAATTACCGTCCGTATTTCGGACAAATGTTCCGTGCCACGGTTTGGTATAAGGTAGAGTCTCTTACTGTAGATGCAAGTCTTAATTTTTATGTTGCATCAAATTATAGCGGAATAAAGAATGGCCCTAACTTGAATTACGGCGGTTCTTATGGTGGAACTCCGTTTGCCAACTTGACTTCCGCTGATGTTGAAAAGGGTTGGCAGCAGGCATCTGTAACATTCATGGGCGGCGGTTCAAGTACATCATCCGAATCCGGAAGTGGTAGTGCTGGATATATTGAACTAATGATGAGTGATGATACCAATCGTGTTGGTACAGTTGTTTATGTTGATGATATAACAATTGAACATAT
>JAFQAG010000061.1 GCA_017416985.1 Clostridia bacterium | reverse complement strand
TTCCGATTATAGGTCTTACAACAAACGAAAAAACATGGAGAAGGCTTGCACTTTCCTGGGGTGTAATCCCTGCAATGTGCGAAGAGTTTACATCAACTGACTTGCTGTTTTATACCGCTAAAAAAATTGCGCAAGAAACTCTTTCGCTTAAAAAAGGCGACAGAATTGTAATAACAGGTGGTAACACAACAGGTCAGTCTGGTAACACAAGTCTTATTAAGGTTGAAGAGTTATAGGCTTTAGCATCTTTCAGGGGGAAAACAAAAATGCTTTTTTACAACGAAGACTGGATTCATTTTATAATGACAAGGTACAATTCAGGTACAGAGGTTACCGAGCATACCTTAAAAGATTACATTTATTCTTTTAAGGGCACACAGGTTACTGATTTTGTGATGAATGTAAACGGCACTGTTTCAACTGCGCCGTCAGAAGTGCTCGAAACCTTTGCAGATAAATATCTGGCAACCGAAGAAAACGGAGTAGAGGTATATTTTAAAAATACCTTTGCTAAAGTTGCTTATAACCTTATTTGCGAAAATAAAATTGATATGTATAAAGTATGGATTGATGCTTTAAAGGAAACAGGCATAAATCCGTGGATATCTATAAGAATTAACGACTGTCATGGAAATACAGAAAAAACTGACGTCAGAAAAAATTCGTTTGTAGATGCAAATCCTGATTTGCATTTAGCATCATACCGTAATGGCACAGGATATTTTGACAAATGCTTAGATTATTCAAATGAAAAAGTAAGAAACAGAATGCTTAAATATATCGAAGAAATGCTGGACCGCTACGATGTATATGGCTTAGAGCTCGATATGATGCGTGATTTTATTTTCACGAAACCCGGATTTGAACAAGAGATTAACAAGTTTTTATCTGGCGTTATAAATGTTAAAAAGAAATTTGAAGAAAAATATAATCACAAAATAAAGCTTATGCTGCTTTTGCCGTCATCGCCCAATTTGTGCTTGGAAAAAGGCATAAATCTTATTGAATATAGCGACGAAATTGACAATGTAGTAATCATTGCAAGATGGCAGACAACAGATACAGATATGCCGATTGAGCTTTGGAAACAGCTTTTAAGAGGCACAAATATAAAGTTAGGTTGCGGTCAGCAACTTTATACAAGACCGTATTTGGCGCACAAACCTGCGATTGCATCGGTTAAAATGGCATTTGGTCAGGCAATAGCAAACTTAAGCCGAGGCTGCGATTTTGTGTATCTTTATAATTATATGGATATGGTGGAATACGAAACAGGTCTTGAAACCTATGTCTATGATGAGTCTATCAGAAATGATGCAAACAGACCACTTTTGTTTAGTAATATAGGAAAAAAAGAAACATTAATTAAACAAGAGAGAAGTCACGTCGTTACATATGCTGACTTTACTAATTGCAGTCTTACTGTATCGTCTGTATTACCACTTGAATTTACAGGCAGAACAGGATTTAAAACAGTTAAAATACCTGTCGGAAAACTTCCTGAAAAGGCAAAAGTAGAGCTTATTTTAGGTGTTAAAAGCGAAGAAAAGCTTTCACCATCAGATTTTGAAATATTTGCAAACAGCGCAGAGTGCAAGTATTTAAAAACAACAAAATTAAATGAAAAGATTTATGAAAACGATTGCTATGTGTTCAATATATCAAAGAACTTAGCAGATATAATTTATGCAGAAATAAGAACAAGAAAATCTGCATTGGTAGAATATATTATGATAGATGTAATTCCTGAGTAAAACAAAAGGGGGTATTTTTGTGGATAGACGTCATACAAAAAAAGTAATGGTTGGCAAGGTTGGTGTCGGAGGTGACTCGCCGGTATCAATTCAGTCGATGTTAAATACAAAAAACGGAGATTTTGAGGCTGCTAAAAAGCAAACCGAGG
>JAFQAG010000060.1 GCA_017416985.1 Clostridia bacterium | reverse complement strand
GCTTTCAGGTGACTGAAGACTCATAATACGTGCGCCAGCCTTTGGAATATATGCCTCTGGCACGGTTAAAACATCGCCGTAATGGAAATTGAAACGGTTTGCAATATCACGTGCAAGCTCTAAATGCTGCAGCTGGTCGTTGCCAACAGGCACTAAATCTGCCTTATAAAGCAATATATCTGCTGCCATTAAAACAGGATATGTAAATAAGCCTGCATTAATATCATTTGCGTGCTTTTTAGATTTATCCTTAAACTGTGTCATTCTGGACAGTTCGCCCATCTGAGTATTGCAAGATAACACCCACGCAAGCTGTGCATGTGCCGGCACGTGTGACTGAATAAATAATATTGCTTTTTCTGGGTCTATTCCGCATGCAATGTACTGCATTAAAAGCTCAAGGCTTCTTTTTCTTAATTCTGCTGGTGTCTGACGCACGGTAATTGCGTGCATATCAACTATTGAATAGATGCAGTTATATTCATCCTGAAGATTAACCCAGTTTTTAATTGCACCTAAGTAGTTACCTAAAGTTATATCACCTGACGGCTGAACCGCAGAAAATATAGTTTTTTTTGTCTGTTCCATATATATACTCCTAATCTAATTTACTCTTTAAAAGCTCGCCTAAAATTTTGATACCCTGCTCAATTTTATCATCAGGCATTGTTGAATAATTAAGACGCAGGCAGCTTGTAGGCTTGTTAATATCTGTCATAAATGCCACACCAGGAACGAATGCCACTTTCTTTTCAATGGATTCTGAGAGTAGCTTTTGCGTATCAATTCCCTCCGGCAAGGTTACCCAAAGGAATATACCGCCCTCTGGTCTTGTCCACGACACATTCTTAGTCGGGAAGTATTTATCCATACATTCAAGCATCCATTCGCCACGATGCTTGTAAAGCAGACGTATTTTTTCGATTTGTGCATCTAAATCGTAATGCTCTAAATAATAGCTTGCTATCATCTGAGAAAATACGTTTGTGTGAACATCGGTTGCCTGCTTGCCGACAACTATTTTTTCCATAATACCCTTGTCAAACACCATATATGCAAGGCGCAAACCGGGTGAAAATACCTTAGAAAATGAGCCGGCATAAATTACGTGACCTGTGGTATCCATTGATTTAATGGTCGGAACATCTTCGCCCGAATAACGAAGCTCACCGTATGGGTTATCCTCTAAAATAATTACATTATATTTAACCGCAAGCTCAATCATACGTTTGCGCACTTTGAGGCTTGTTGTAACACCAGACGGATTCTGGAACGTTGGAATGGTATAAATCATTTTAATATTTTTATTCTCTTTAAGAGTCTTTTCAAGCTGCTCTAAATCCATTCCGTCATTGTTTAGCTTAACTCCGTAAAGCTTAGCTTTATATGTACGGAAAGTATTTAAGCAACCAATAAAGCTAGGTTCTTCGCAAATAATTCCGTCGCCCTCGTTTATCAATGCTTTTGTAGCAAGGTCTGCACTCTGCTGTGAGCCACTTACAACAATAAGCTCATTATTTTCCATATCTATACCGAAATTTTTTACCATACGCTCTTTAAGCTGTTCACGCAATTTAGGATATCCCTCTGACAAGCTATATTGAAGCGCAGTTGTAGGCTGCTCAGTTAAAATATGCATAGCAGCTTCTTTTATTTATTCTGCAGGAAAGCTCTCGGGAGCAGGATTTCCACCTGCTAGCGTGATAACACCCGGTTGCGCTGCAACCTTAAAAATCTCACGTACTGCCGAAGCCTTAACCTCTAACATTCTTTCTGCAATAAGATTTGAAAAATCCATTATTTTCTCTCCAATCGTACGAATTTATAATTAATTAGGTTATTTTATGTTATAAAATCTTTTTCCGTTTTCTTTAGTTATTTGCGCCATCTCTTCAAACGATATGCCTTTTAGGCGTGCGATTTCTTCAGCTACATATCGTACACGTGAAGAGTCGTTTCTTTTTCCCCTAAACGGCTCGGGCGAAAGATACGGACAGTCTGTTTCTATCATCAGCTTATCTAGCGGAACAGCCTTTGCCGCATCTTTGGCTTTTGGTGCATTTTTAAAGGTAACAGGTCCTGCAAAAGATACCATCATACCTAAGGCGGTTACTTCTTTTGCCATCTCGCTGCTTCCTGAATAGC
>JAFQAG010000059.1 GCA_017416985.1 Clostridia bacterium | reverse complement strand
CATCGAGGGCGTTGATTCGAGCGGCAAAGCAACTCAGGCTAAGCTTTTATATGAAAGACTGGCTAAAGAGGGAGAAAATGTTAAGCTCATTTCGTTTCCTGATTACGAGAGTGATTTTTCGCTTCCTATAAAGCGTTATTTAGCAGGAGATTTAGGCAGCAACCCAACTGATGTTAATGCTTATGCGGCATCGGTGTTTTATGCCATCGACCGCTATGCAAGCTTTAAGCGCAAATGGGGCGAGTTTTACAAAAACGGTGGCACAATTATTGCTGACCGCTATGTAACGAGCAATTTAGTGCATCAGGCTTCTAAAATCGAGGGGGATAAGTCTGAATTTATAAGCTGGCTTTCTGACCTTGAATACGGCAAAATGGAGCTACCTGTGCCTGATGTGGTAGTATTTTTAGATATGCCGCCTGAGTATGCACAAATGCTAATGAAAGACCGTGCAAATAAGATTACGGGCGAAAAAGAAAAAGATATTCACGAAAGCGATAAAGATTATTTAATCCGTTCATATGAAAATGCAATGGAGATTGCAAAAACTTGTGGCTGGAATATTTTATCCTGCGTGAGCGAAAATTCAGTCAGAAGCATAGAAAATATTAATAATGATATATATAATTTGTGCAAAAAATGAAAATGAGTTTCGAGTATTTAAGAGAAAAACGAAGAAAAAGCGAGCATTTAAGACTTCGTAAAAGTTATTTTAAAAAATGTGAAAAAAGTACTTGACAAAATTTGATAAGTGTTTTATAATATCTCTTGTTGCCGAAGAGGTATTATTTTTTATGCCTTATATTTCGGAAAATCGGTTAATAAATAAGTGTTAAATATTACAGGAGGTAAGATTTATGAGTACATTTATGGCGAAAGCCCATGAATTGGACAGAAAATGGTATATCATAGATGCTGACGGAAAACCGTTGGGTAGAGTTGCAGCGCAGGCTGCTGCCATTTTAAGAGGAAAACACAAGCCGGAATTCACTCCGCATTGCGACTGTGGTGATCATGTTATCATCATTAATGCTGCTAAAGCAGTTCTGACCGGTAAAAAACTGGATCAGAAGATCTATTACAGACACACCGGTTATGTTGGCGGTCTTAAAGAAGTTAAGTACAACAAGCTTATGGCTGAAAAACCGGAATTTGCAATGATGAAGGCAGTTAAAGGTATGCTGCCGCACAACACCGTTGGCGCAAAATCACTGACCAGACTTCGTGTATATGCAGGCGCAGAGCACAACAACGCTGCTCAGAAGCCAGAAGCCTGGACTTTAGAGATTAAATAAGGAGGTTTTTTTAGATGGCAAGTGAATTTTTCTACGGAACAGGAAGAAGAAAACAGTCTGTTGCCAGAGTCCGCTTAGTGCCGGGTAAAGGTGACATCACTATAAACAAAAGAACAATGGACGATTACTTTGGTCTTGAAACCTTAAAAGTTATCGTTAAGCAGCCGCTCGTTGCTACTAAAACAGAAGGTAAATACGATGTTATCGTATCTGTTGTTGGTGGTGGCTTTACAGGTCAGGCTGGTGCTATCCGTCATGGTATCGCAAGAGCTCTTTTAGAGGCTGATTCAGATGCATATCGTGCAATTCTTAAGAAGGCTGGCTACCTCACTCGTGACCCGAGAATGAAGGAAAGAAAGAAGTACGGCTTAAAAGCTGCTCGTCGTGCTCCGCAGTTCTCAAAACGTTAATTACAATTTATTATCTATATTCAAAGACCTCGGAAAATTCCGAGGTCTTTGTTTTGTATTATTTAAAAATTATCTAACAAATATTTTTCTGCTTCAGCACACCATATCCCGTTGTTTTCTTTTACAAGCTTGTCTAAAACTTTAAATCTTTCATCTGTTTCGCCCAACTTTTCAAAGTCTGTAAGTGCGGTGAGCGGAAGATTTATATGAGTGTATATAAGTTTTTTGCCGCCTGTAAGTTTAGGGAGATTTGCTGTTGCATCAATTGCAGCATCTATACCGCCTATATGAGTAATCATAACAGATGGGTCAAGACGGTTTTCGCCGATAAGGTCAACAATATCTCTCATATCTTCAGGGGTACTTCCGCTTGTGCCTGTAACGTGATGTTGAGCATAGTGAACGTTATAGAAATTGAAATTGGCACTGAATTTCTTATCCAAAGGACCAGCAAAAAAGTTAAGTGAGCCGTCAAATCCTAAAATAGAATCGCCTAATTCGACTACTGCAGGTACAGGTGCATATACAAATACATCATCAAAGCCTGTGCCTCCTGAAATATTTAAAAGTTCATCCTTATCAGATGTAGCAGCAAATACAAGTTTAATTCCATCCTCTGCCGCCTTTTGTGGAGAGAATATAGATTCTGCACGTTCAAGTCTTGCTTTATCAAGGTCAGTTACCACAACCATAGACGGCTTAACATTTCCGTGAAGTGCAATATCAATCGCCACAAGTCCCATAGGACCGCAACCAGCGAGTATAGCGACCTTTCCGCCTTCTTTAATACCTGTAATGTGTTCATAATTTTCATCTAAGTGAAAACTTGCCTTATATCCACGAATAACGCAGGAGGCAGGCTCGATAAGTGAGCCGTTAAAATAAGAGTCGCTTTTTAGTTTTATAAGAAAGTCGTTGTCAAGAATATGTTCATAAACGATAGAATATGTTGAAACTCCACCGATGTCACAGAAAGAGTATCCTACCGTTTCAGGACCGCCGAGGTAAGAAAGAACAGGTGGCATAACAACTTTATCACCGATTTCAAACTTATCCTTCCATTTGTCGCCAACCTCAACAACTTCGGCACAAAATTCGTGCCCAATAATAATCGGGTGCTCGGCTACATTTTCGGGAACTCTTAAATGCTTTGCGCCTTGAATAATGGTTTTGTATGTAGACATACAAATGCTATCTGATATAATTTTTATTAAAATTTCGCCTGATGTTATGGGACGAAGTTCAAATTCTTCAAGTCTTACATCGTTTTCGCCGTAAAGGCGTGCTGCTTTTGTTTTCATATTATCACCTCATATCCTTCCTGCACTGCCGAATGTTCTAAGTTTTTCACGTACAACTTCTTTCATCATTTTAATTGCATCCTCATAAACCAAAAACGGCCATGTTGATGGATTTGACATTGTGTTTAAATAATTTTTAAGACCTTGGTTAAGGGCAAAAAGCACATCTGAATAAATATTTATCTTTGTAATTCCGTGATGAATTGCGTTTTGCATCTGGTCGTTAGGAGTTCCGCTACCACCGTGAAGAACGAGTGGTCTGTCGCAAATGGCTGTTATCTCATCAAGTCTGTCAATTCTAAGCTCTGGTGTCTTCTGATATACACCGTGAGCCGTGCCTATTGCTACTGCGAGGGCGTCAACGTCTGTAATCTCAACAAACTTTGCAACCTCTTCAGGAACGGTAAGGCTTTCGCCGGGGTCAACATCAGTTCCTGTTTCACTTATACTTCCTACGTTCGCATTGCCCACGTGACCAAGCTCAGCCTCAACACTGATTCCTTTTTTATGGGCATATTCTGTGACAATAGCGGTATTTTTAGCGTTTTCTTCAAAAGGAAGCACAGAGCCGTCGTACATAACAGCGCTGTATCCGTTATCGCAGCCGAATTTAATAAAATCAATGTCTGTTGCGTGATCCATATGAAGACAAATGGGAATATTAAAATATTCTGAAGCACCTTTAATCATAGAAGAAAGAAGCTGAAGATTTCTTCCCTGTGTGTCAACTCCTAAAGTCATTAAAAGAGCAGGAGATTTTTCTTCTTCGCAGGTTTCTAAAACTGCTTTCATCATTTCGTAGTTGCTTATATCAAATGCAGGAATGGCATAATGATTTTTCTTTGCATCTGCAAGCATTTCTTTCATAGTAACTAACATTATTATCGCTCCTTTTAAAAATTTTATCTAAATTATAACACGTCATTTAACATTTGTCAAATACAAATGTTAAAT
>JAFQAG010000058.1 GCA_017416985.1 Clostridia bacterium | reverse complement strand
TTCTTTATCAACGGTGGAGATGCAACAATCAATCCTCACTTTGATATTTGCGCTAAGGAAATCACAACAGTTGGTTCTTGGGTTTATACCTTGCGTGATTATGCAACTACATTTGATTTCCTTAAACGTGCTAAGGGAATTGGCTTACCGTTAGAGAAACTTATTACTCATCGTTATCCGCTTGATAAGATAAATGAGGCACATCAGACTAACCTTTCAATGCAAGGATTAAAGATTGCTATCATTAACGAGTAAGGGTGGATTCAATGGGAAAAGCAGTAGGAATAATTGAGGTTTACGGTTTATCGGCAGCTTTCGTTGCTTGCGATGCGGGCTGTAAGGCGGCAGATGTAACCGTTGAAAACTTTGATAAGAATAAACCGGGAAATCCGGAAAAGCTTACTGTACCGCTTATTGTTGCTGTAAAGTTTCGCGGTGATGTTTCGGCGGTAGAAGCAGCAATTGAGGCTGCTGAGATAGCAGCAAACGGTGTTTCTGGAGTGGTTACTAAACATATAATCCCTAACACCGAAGAAAGCACTGAAAAAATGTTAAAGCTTAGTGCATTTGATAAAAATTAATTTTACGGAGGAATAAAAAATGGCATTAGAAGCACTTGGAATGGTAGAGACTAGGGGACTCGTAGCAGCAATTGAAGCTGCTGATGCAATGGTAAAATCAGCTGAGGTTGAGCTTATCGGTACTGAGAAAATCGGTTCTGGACTCGTATCTGTTATGGTTCGTGGAGATGTAGGAGCTGTTAAGGCTGCAACCGAATCCGGTTCTGCAGCTGCATCCAAGCTCGGCGAGCTTGTAGCTGTTCACGTAATACCCAGACCTCATGGTGATGTAGAGAAGATTTTACCTAAACTTTAATTGAGGAAGATTAGATGAAGTCTTTAGGATTTGTTGAGGTTCAAAGCGTAGCAGCGGCTATCGATTGCTTAGACATAATGTGCAAAGCGGCAGCAGTTGAGCTTGTTACTTGGGAGAGAAAATTAGGTGGACGCTTGGTTACCATCGTTGTCAGAGGTCAGGTATCTGATGTCACAACAGCGGTTGAAGCCACTGACAGCGCCATTATAAAACCCTCTGCCAAAGCTGTCATAGCAAATCCGCACAGCGAAACTGAGCGTTTAGTACAAATAAGTGCTGCACGCATAAATAAACCGAGAGTTTAAAATTAAAAATTACGGAATCTAAACACATTTTAAAAATTTAGTGTTTGAGAAATAGGTGATTTTATGGAAAATTCAAATGGTTTAAAAGAAAAAAAAGCAGCCCCGGCTGAAAATAGCCAGAAAAAAACTACAACTGTAAAAGAAAAGCCGGCAACCCCGGCTGTAAAGGAGGAAAAGAAAATGGGATTAGAAGCACTTGGAATGGTAGAGACCAGAGGACTTGTAGCAGCAATTGAGGCAGCCGATGCAATGGTAAAGGCAGCTAACGTTGAGCTTATCGGTACTGAAAAAATCGGTTCCGGACTTGTATCTGTTATGGTTCGTGGAGATGTAGGCGCAGTTAAGGCTGCAACCGAATCCGGTTCTACTGCTGCATCTAAGCTCGGCGAGCTTGTAGCAGTTCACGTAATACCCAGACCTCATGGTGATGTTGAAAAAATCTTACCTACAATTAAGTAAGATTTAGGGATAATGGCGGGTTTCGGATTCCGAAACCCGCAATCCTACCTTTTTAGAACTGCATTACAGAAAGGGTAATGAAAATGATAGTTGGAAAAGTAGTGGGCAGTGTTGTTGCAACACGCAAAAACGAGCGTTTGCTCGGTAGTAAATTTATGATTGTTGAACCACTTGAAAAAATGTCTAAAAAAGAGCGAATTGTAGCCATCGATAATGTAGGTGCAGGAATAGGCGAGATGGTTTTGGTGGCAAAGGGAAGTGCGGCAAGAATCGGATGCGATATGGAAAATGCACCCGTTGATGCTGCAATAGTAGGTATTATTGACGATTCGATTGGATTGAATGATTGATTAATATGAAAATTAATGATTTAAAAAACATTTTGCAAAATGCTGGTGTTGTCGGTGCAGGCGGAGCAGGTTTTCCAAGTTATGCAAAACTAAATGAATCTGCTGATACAATTATTTTAAATTGCGCAGAATGCGAACCGCTTTTAAAACTGCATCGTCAGGTTATGCAGGTATATGCATACGAAATTATGACTGCACTTGAAACAGTTTGTGATGCTGTTGGTGCTGAGCGTGCAATTATAGCGATTAAGCCTTCTTATAAAAAGGCTGTTGATGCTATTAAATCACAACTAAACGACTTTAAGAAGATTTCTATCGGCTATCTGCCTGAGGTTTATCCTGCAGGTGATGAGGTCGTTACAATATATGAAACAACAGGACGAGTAGTTCCCCCGGGAAAAATCCCGATTTCTGTTGGTGTTACTGTTTACAACGTTGAAACAATGCTAAACGCATATAATGCCGTGAACTCAGGCAAGGGCGTAACGCATAAATACATAACAGTTACGGGCGAGGTTAAAAATCCCATCACACTTTGTGTACCACTCGGTATTACTGTCGGTGAGGTTATAAAACTCGCAGGCGGTGCTTTGATTCCTGAATACACCCTTATAAACGGCGGACCAATGACAGGAAATATTGTTACCGAAAACGATGTAATCACAAAGACCAGTAACGCAATATTGGTTATGCCGAATGACCAGTATATCGTCCGCAAAAGACTTTCTGAGGATAGAATTTCACTTAAAAGAGCGATGTCGGCATGCTGCCAATGTAAAATGTGTACCGACTTATGCCCACGTAATCTTTTGGGTCATCCTATTGAGCCTAACCGCTTTATGCGTTCGCTCACAACGGGAACAACAAAAGAAACCGAGGTTTATGCTAATACATATTTTTGTAGCTCTT
>JAFQAG010000057.1 GCA_017416985.1 Clostridia bacterium | reverse complement strand
TTCAACAATGTTTGCAACAATGGCACTATTTGTTTTGGGTGAAGGAGAAAAGGCGTGGGAGCAGATTGAAAAAGCAATCCCGATAACGCATTCGTATATAACAAAAACACCGTTTGTTATGCCAAATTCATATTGTTATAATGAAGAATATAATATGGATGGCGAATCGATGGGCGATTGGTATACAGGCAGTGGCTGTGTGCTTATGAGAAATATTATTAAACACGTATTCGGTATTCAGCCTGACTTAGATGGTGTAAAAATCAAAGTCGCAACATATATGCCGACAGATTCTGCAAATATAAAAATAAAGATTAAAAACTGCGAAATTGAACTTTTATACAAAAATGAGCATTATGGCGAAAGAAGATATTTCATTAACGGTGTTCAGGTCAAAGCCTTTACAGATGAGATTTCAGGAGCTAAACAGATATATCTTGAAAATGATGAGCTAAAAGGCAAGGTTTTAATCGAGATAAAAGATTAAAAACAGACTACGCAATTATTTTTTGACATATTAATTATTTGTGTCAGAAGATGACATAACGTATAAAATGACCATTGGACAGAGATTTTGCAGATTGACTAAACCTTCGAACTGATATATAATAAATATATAAGTTCAAAGACTTAATTTTGCTCTTTAAGGAGGACATTTTATTATGGCAGGGACAAAAGTTGTACTTGTAGGAATAGGCGGATACGGACATACCTTTGTAAAAGAATTTGTAGAAAATCCGTGTGACGAAATGGAGCTGGTCGGAGCAGTAGACCCTTTTCCGTCAGGATGTCAGTATTTAGATGATTTAAATAAAATGGGAGTTAAAATATATTCTGATTTAGAGAGCTTTTATGCAGAAAATAAAGCAGAGCTTGCAGTTATATCGACTCCTATTTTTTTACATACACCGCATATTTTAACGGCATTAGAGCACGGCTCAAATGTTATTTGCGAAAAACCACTCTGTGCAGATGAAGCAGATGTTGAGGTCATAAAAAAAGCAAAAGAAAAAGCAGGCAAGTTTGTTTATATAGGCTATCAATGGTCATACAGCGATGCAATAAACGGCTTAAAGCAAGATATTAAAGACGGAAAATTCGGCAAACTTGTCGAGATGAAAACTCTTGTCTTAAGACCTCGTGACCGCAACTATTTCGGTCGAGGAGTAGGCTGGGCAGGTAAAATTCGTGCATCAAACGGAGCGTTAGTATATGATAGCGTTGCCAACAATTCGGCAGCTCACTATCTTTTTAATATGCAGTATATAATGGGCGATTACGGCTGTGCAGCAGAGGCTAATAATATAAAAGCAGAACTATTCAGAGCAAACGAAATAGAAAACTTTGACGTTTCTAAAATTGAGTTTAATTTGCCGTGTGGTGCAAAGGCTTGCTTTATAGCGGCGCATCCTGTAAATCAAACGGTAGAGCCGATTTTTGAATATACCTTCGAAAAGGGTACAGTTTATTATTCATCTACTAAGTTAAGTGCCAAGCTTAATTTGTTGCCTGAAGACTATACCGAGTGGGGTGACGTTGTTGCATTTATGAACGATGGAACAAAAAAAGTATATGGCAATCCTATGGCAAATGCAGCTAAAAAGATGTATATTGCTGCAAAGGCTGCATCAGAGGGACGCACAGATGACGGAATGTGCGGACTTATGGCGGCGGCACAGCACACATATTTA
>JAFQAG010000056.1 GCA_017416985.1 Clostridia bacterium | reverse complement strand
TATGTTAGTTGATGTGTCAAAATCTAAAATTGCTTTTTCTGCACTTTCAGATACGCTTTCGTCTTTAGGCGATGCGCTTGGTCTTTCTATTCGCATACAGCACGAGGACCTGTTTAATTCAATGCACAGAATCTAAAATGTGTTGTAAAGGAGTGGAAATACAATGATAAACAGAATGGAAATTTTAGAAACCATCAAGATGATAAGCGAAGAGCATTTAGACGTGCGTACTGTTACAATGGGAATTTCGCTTTTATCTTGTGCCGCAAACGATATTGATACTGTTTGCACTAGAATTTATGATAAAATTACACATCAGGCAGAGCATCTTGTTAAAACTGCCGTTGATATCGAAACTGAGTTTGGTATTCCGATTATAAACAAGCGAATTTCGGTTACTCCCGCCGCTTTAATATGCGAAAGCATTAAAGATGCAGACTCGTTTGTTAAGGTTGCTCAAGCCTTAGACAAGGCGGCAAAAACTACTGGTGTCGACTTTATAGGCGGATTTTCAGCTTTGGTACATAAGGGTGCAACCCGTGGGGACAAGCTTTTAATTGACTCTATTCCCGAGGCACTTGCCACAACCGATAAATTATGCTCAAGTGTAAATGTTGGAACAACAAAAGCAGGTCTTAATATGGATGCAGTGCGTAAAATGGGTGAGGTTATAAAACAAACCGCGCATTTAACAGAAGATAAAGACGGTTTTGGCTGCGCTAAATTGGTTGTATTCTGTAACGCAGTTGAGGATAATCCATTTATGGCAGGAGCATTTCACGGTGTGGGCGAGCCTGATGCAGTTATTAATGTTGGTGTATCAGGTCCCGGTGTTGTAAAATGTGCTCTTGAAAAGGTAAAAGGGGCAGATTTTGGAACAGTTGCCGACACAATAAAAAATACAGCATTTAAAATAACAAGAATGGGTCAGCTTGTTGCACAGGAGGCATCAAAGCGTCTTAACGTTCCTTTTGGAATCGTTGACTTATCTTTAGCTCCTACGCCTGCTGTCGGCGATTCGGTTGCATATATTTTAGAAGAAATGGGCCTTGAGCAATGCGGCACTCACGGAACAACTGCAGCACTCGCACTCTTAAACGACGCAGTTAAAAAGGGCGGCGTTATGGCTACGTCTTATGTAGGCGGTCTTTCGGGTGCATTTATTCCTGTAAGTGAGGATGCAGGTATGATAGCGGCGGCACAATCGGGTGCGCTTTCTCTTGAAAAGTTAGAGGCTATGACCTGTGTATGCTCGGTTGGTCTTGATATGATTTGCATCCCTGGTGATACCAGTGCCGAAACGATTTCTGCAATTATTGCAGACGAGGCGGCAATCGGTATGGTTAACAACAAAACAACCGCAGTTAGAGTAATTCCTGCTCCTGGCAAAAAGGTTGGCGATGTTGTAGAATTCGGCGGATTGTTAGGTAGCGGTCCTGTTATGAATGTAAATTCAAAATCAAGTGCTGAATTTATCAGTCGTGGCGGTCGCATTCCTGCGCCGATACATAGCTTAAGAAACTGATTTTATGTAACACTGCAATTGTTGAGTCTGTTGCTGATGATATCGATTTTTAGGGGGACAGCTTGTGAAAAATACTGTTTTGGAAAGAAATTTAAATGAAACGGAAAGTGCTTTCTTGCCTCGGTTGCCTAAGTGGGCTGTATATGTGTTGGCTTTTTTTCTTCCGGTTTTAGCAATGACAATAATATATGCTTTTTTTGGAGTGTATCCGTTTGGAGATAAAACTGTACTTGTTATGGATTTAAATGTTCAGTATGTCAACTTTTTTGAATATTACCGTAAGGTATTAAGCGGTGATGCGGGGTTAATATATTCTTTCAATAAAGAAATGGGCGGAACAATGTTTGGCATTTTTGCTTATTATCTGTCAAGTCCATTTTCTTTGTTGGTTGCTTTTTTCCCTTCGCATATGTTACCTGATGCTGTCACGCTGATTACACTTCTAAAAATAGGAGCAAGCGGACTTACTTTTGCAATATTTATAAGACATTTATTTGAAAAAACGGATTTATCAGTTGTCTTGTTTTCTTGTGCTTATGCACTTATGATGTATCAGATGCACTATCAGATGTGCATTATGTGGCTGGATGGAGTAATATGGTTGCCGCTTATTTTATTAGGAACAGAGCAAATTATACACGGCAAATCAGGAACTTTGTTTCTGGTAACATTTACAATATCGCTGTTTTCTAACTATTATACGGCATATATGAATGCCCTTTTTACAGTTTTGTATTTCTTCAGCAGATATTTTATAGTATTTGATGAAATTGACAAAAAAGATTTATTCAAAAAAACATTAAAGATGTTGATTTTAGGGCTGTTGAGTGTTTTAATGGGTGCGGTCATACTCATTCCGTCATATTTAGAAATGTTTAACGGAAAGCTAAATTACGAGCCGTTTAATCCCGACATATTTATAAGTAGCGGAATAACATCAATCGCAAGACGTTTGTTTATTGGTCAATACGATAAAATAACAAATATCGGAACGCCAAATATTTTTTGCGGTATGCTTTGCGGTATTTTAACAAGTGTATATTTCTTTAATTCAGAAATAAAGCTACGCAAAAAGCTTATAACAGCCGGGGTTTTTGCAGTATTACTTATCAGTATGTTTTTTAAAGACGTTGATATGATATGGCATATTTTCAGCTATCCCAACTGGTTTCCGTATAGATATGCTTATGTATTTTGTCTTTTAAGCATTGTAACCGCTGCAGAAGGCTTTTATGAGCTTAAAAAATCCTCGAATGAAATGTTCTTATGCGGTTTGGGCGGATATTTGATACTTGTTCTTATAAGCCTGCTTTTAGGAAATAAGCTTATAACAAATTCAAAGCTTGCGGTGTGGAGTCTGGTTTTTGCAGCTGTGTACATATGTGGATTAGTTTTATGGCGTAAAAGCAAGAAAATAACTAAAAATATAATATGTGCTTGTCTTATTATTCTTACCTGCGTTGAGCTTATCATAAACGGATATGTAACATTAAATGGTTTAGACCGCGCATTCAGATATGTTTTGAGAGAAAACTACAAAAATCAGGTCACAAAAATCAGCGAAACTGTTGATTATATGAAAAGCCTTGATGACGGACTTATCCGTATGGACAAAACTGTAACCAGAACAGAAAACGACCCATTGTTCTTCGGTTTTAATGGCATTTCACATTATAGCTCGAACTTTAACAGCAATATTGTAAAATTAAATAACAAATTGGGAATGCTGCAAGAATCGGTTGTTACCCGTTACGCAGGTTCGACTGTGCTTACAGACAGTATTTTCGGAATCAAATATATAGCCTCGGAAGATGTAATAAATGAGGATTATGAAGTATTAGAAAAAATAGGAGATACCTATGTTTATAAAAATCCTCATGCCTTAAGTCTTGGGTTTGCTGCAGATGACTATGTTCTTAACAAGCCTTCTTATGGCTCGTCATATTTTGAGAATCAGGATATGCTTGCAACATCTGTTTTTGGTGATTCATACCTGACACAGAATGAAACGTTAGACATAAAAGACAAAAATGCGGTTGAATTTACAACCGAATATAGTGGCTCATATTATTTAAGTCTGGGTAAAAAATATGCGGGCAATGTTGAGCTTAGCATAAACGGCGAAAAAACGACATATCCTTACGATAACATAACTAAAAAGGTATTTTATTTAGGCAAGCATCCCGAAGGAACTAATATTTCAGTAAAATTTGTAAATACAAAGGAAATTTTTAAACCAGAGTTTGCCTGCATTGATATCGAGAGCTTTTACGCAGCGTGTGATAAAAAGAATAATGAGTCAGCGTTTAACATAAGCGAGTATACAGACACAACAATAAAAGGAACTGTAAAAATAGGTGATGGTGAAATTTTGTTCACCACCATACCATACGAAAAAGGCTGGACAGCATACGTTGACGGTAAAGAGTGCAGGATAACATCAGCACAGAATGCTTTTATGGCAGTATTTGTTCCTGAGGGAGAACATGAGGTAGAGCTTCGCTATGATTTGCCCGGATTTAAAGTATCGCTTGTTATATCAATTCTGACATTTGCTGCAGTTATAATACTAGCATTTATAAAAAAGAAAAAACCGCAACTATTTAAATTGCAGTAAAAATATAACTATTTATGTATAAAAACAAAATAAGGGGAAAAGATAGTATTGACCTCACAAAATACATTGAAACCGACTTATCCCCAAAGTCGGAAACCCCCTTTAAAATGGAGATGTAAAAAGTGTAGAACTAAAAAGTATGGACTGAGTTTGTCCATTCTGCATCTTTTTCCTATCTCCTACAAAAACACCGCAGCCAATTAGGCTGCGGTGTTTTTATATTATTCGTCGTATAGCATGCCTTTTCGGATTTTAAATGCGGCATCTTCTTTTTCGAGCCACTTTGCTATGGCAAAGGCAAAATCGTGCGATGTGCCTGCCCCACGTGATGTTATAACATTTTCGCAAACACATACACGGTCAGTAAGAGCGGTTGCGCCCAAAAGCTTATCTTCAAAACCTGGATAGCACACAGCACATTTTCCTTTTAAAAGTCCTGCAGCGCCCAGTACCTTTGGTGCGGCACATATTGCGGCAACAAGACCGCCGTTTTTATAACATTCATCAAGTTTTTGATTAACCTCTTTACTTGCCTCAAGATTATCTGCACCCGGAAGTCCACCCGGCAGGATAACAGCTGTGGGGGTTATATCCAGTATTTCGGGCATACGCAAATCTGCTACAACAGGAATGTGGTGTGCGCCCATAACTGCGTTTGAGTTGCTTACAGAAACTGTTTTTACATCTATGCCGCATCTGCGCAGAATATCTACTGTTGCGAGTGCCTCAATTTCTTCAAATCCGTCTGCTAAAAAAAGAATAA
The DNA here is from genome assembly GCA_017416985.1 of Clostridia bacterium. GTDB lineage: Bacteria > Bacillota > Clostridia > UBA1381 > UBA9506 > RGIG1666. Next base: position 14,137 of record JAFQAG010000056.1, on the reverse strand, counting down.
CCATTTCACATTCCTCCTGTACTATTTTGTTAAATCAACCTTGATTTTAAGGTCAATTTAATATATGATATATTTACCTTATCATTATATACAATTTTTTAAAAAAACACAAGTGGAGAGTGATATTTTTGCAAACAATTTTGGTGGATGCACGTTTTTATGACGAAATTAAAGGCGTGTGGGGAAGAGAATACAGAATATTGCCATCTTATGTGAGCAAATTGCTTGCCCAGCCCGTGTGCGCCCATCCTGATATGACAATTTGTTCTTTAGGAGGCGGCATATACGTGTGCTCACCCGACAGCTTTAGCTATTACAGTCGTATTTTGGCTGATTGCAATGTCAAATTAGTACAAGGCAAGACCAGCCTTAAGAGTAACTACCCCGAAGATATTGCATATAATGTAGCAAGAGCGGGCAAATGCCTGATAGGTCACGAGGTATTTTCTGACCCTGTCCTCCTGCAAATTGCAAAAGAAAACGGTTTGTTGTTCTATGCGACAAAGCAAGGCTATGCCAAATGTTCCTCCTGTGTTATTTCAGAAAATGCTCTGATTACATCAGACCCCTCCATTGTCCGCTCGGCGCAGGAGGCAGGGATTGATGTACTTAAAATCCGTCCGGGATATGTAAACTTAAAAGGCTATGACTGCGGATTTATAGGAGGGGTTTGTGGCTTAACGCAAATGGGCGAGCTGCTTTGTTTTGGCGATATGAGCAAGCATCCTGATTACATAGCAATATGTGATTTTTTAAAAAAACACAATGTAGTCTTAAAAGATTTAAAAAACAAACCACTTGAAGATATAGGAACAATTTTAAGTATATATGCTTAAAATCCGCTCATAATAAGCATTAAGAATTGTAAGCTGCCGTAAAAGTATCCGACAAAAAACGGATATTTTTACGGCAGCTTAGTCTAAAGGAGTGACGCTTGTGTATGATAAGGTATCGCTCGGCATTAGGGGCGACCTGAACCTTTTGAAAAAGCATATGGCTCAAAATAGCGATTGCAGCAGACATACGTCGTTTTTTGAGTCAGACAAAAAAGATGAACCGAACACCGTAGAAGTTAAAATTAAAAACAAACCCGAGCTTTTAGACAGTTTTTTAAATATCTTAGCTGAATATATTATTGAACGATATGAGCCTCAAATGGCAGAACGCATAATATCAGAAGATTATTCATATCTTTCGCCTGCGCAAAAAAGAGTGGTAATGCGTTCGTTATCTGATTTAAATGATGATGAAAAGATTGGATATTATCCACGAAAACAGGCAATTTTTATAAGCCTTTGTGAATATGTAAAGAGTGAATCTGATATGCTTTTAGAAGGATTTGTTTCATTCAGACTAAAAGAGTATGAAAATCTTTTGAGAATGGCGATACACCAATTAGCAGAAAAAAGTATTACACAGCAGGAATATAACGATTTTATAAATCTTTTAAAATACTTTGTAAATATTCAGACATCAAGACCAAAGCTTGTTCACGTAATTGTGCTAAGTGACGGAAGCTATGAGCTTATATCCGAAAAAAAGGAAAATATAACAAAAAAATTGATGTCAGATTTTGTTGACATTGATGATTTACCTGACAATATCAACTATGATGACTTATTAATAAGCATGCTTATTACACTTGCACCTAAATCTGTTGTGGTACACAATGCAAAGCTGATAAAAAACAAAGAACTTTTTAAAACGATTGATTTAGTTTTTGATAAAAATATGATTTATTGCAGTGGCTGCGAAATGTGCAAAGCTATTAATGAAGTAAAATAAAAATGGTGTAATGTTACAGACCGTAACTAAAAACAAATACCCATTAAAAGCAGTTTAAGTTAGCTTTAATGGGTATTTTGATTTTTTGTAATATCTATTGGACTTGAATCTTATTTGGGCATTTCGGTTCTATGTAACACATAGGTGCCGTCATCAGTTTCAATTGTAAGAGCATCGTCATTCACGTTGTAGCAAGCACTTCCTGTTTCTTTTTTACCGAACGCTTCAACAGTTACAGTAATTACTCCGTTCTCTACTGTATAGGTCATAGGGAAGATTGCGGCATGGCCTGTTCCGTCTTCGTTAAAGATGTAGCCGAGCTTTTGACCGTCTTCTTCGCCCATCCATGCACCGACAATTGATGATTTAATTTTGTCATCGGAAGGTTTTATGTTTTCTTGGGACTCAATTTCAGTACCACCGTTAGTAATGTCGCCATTTTCTTTGCCGCATCCGCAAACAAGTGCACATACAAGCAATGCTGTCATAATTAACATTATTAGCTTTTTCATAAAAAGCACCTCCTTAATTTTATTATATATTTGCAGTTTTGATTTGTCAATAAAAAAGTCGGGGCCTTCTATGACCAGAAAACCTGGATTTAAATTTTAAAACTATCCTTACAAGCACGTACTATAAGTGTCTTCTTTTATTTTATTCTGTCAGCATTTCGCCTATCTTAAATACATCTCCTGCACCCATTGTAAGAACAATATCGCCCACCTTTACATTTTGTTTAATGTATTCAGCTATGGCATCAAAGCCCTTTATATAGGCTGCGTTATGAGATTGTGCATCAATCGCCTCGGCTAAATCAAGAGAATGAATAAGGCCAGTATCTTTTTCACGTGCGGCATAAATATCGCTTACGATTACATAGTCGCAGTTTGAAAAGCTCGTTGCAAATTCATCTTTAAGCTTTAGCGAACGTGTATAGGTATGAGGCTGAAAAATACACCACACCCTGCCGTTTTTAGCGGCTGCTCGTGCGGAATTTAATGTTGCACGAATTTCGGTCGGATGATGTGCGTAATCGTCTATGATTTTAGCACCGTTGCACATACCTTTATATTCAAAGCGACGGTTTGTGCCGTCAAAGGAGGTAAGTCCTTTTTTGATATTCTCTTTAGAAACGCCTAAAATCTGAGCACAAGCAATAACTCCCAGTGCGTTGCTGACGTTGTGCATTCCGGGTACAGAAAGCTCGGCATGAATAAAATGCTCGCCATTTGCTAAAACATCAAAGTTTGCAAAGCCGCTATTGTCAAAAACTATATTTTCGGCTGTCCACATAGCATCTTTTGAGTTTATGGCATAGCTTACAACCTTGCAGGCAGCACCGTCTGTTGCACGTATTACTTCGTCATCGTCAAAATTTGCAATAACTGCGCCCTCGGGCGGTATTAAAGCTACAAAATCACGGAAGTATTTTACAATCTCGTCTAAATCTTTAAAAAAGTCTAAATGGTCTTCTTCAATATTTAAAACTATGCTGTAAAGCGGAAAGAACTTTAAAAAGCTGCCGCTGTATTCGCAGGCCTCCATAACAAGATAGTCGTTAGAGCCGTCGCGCATATTTCCGCCTATTGCAGGTAATACACCGCCGACTAATACACTTGGATCTAAATCTGCCGCCAGTAAAACGTGTGACAGCATAGATGTAGTTGTGGTTTTGCCGTGCGTACCGCTTACGGCTATGGGGTTTTTATATCTTTTCATAAGAGCACCTAAAAGAGTTGCTCTTTCAATAGCAGTAATTCCAAGCTCGCTTGCACGCAAAAGCTCAGGATTATCTTTAGCTATTGCCGCAGTATACACAACCAAACCTGCACCATCTATATTTTCAGCTTTGTGTCCGATGCTTACGCTTATGCCCTTAGACTCTAATTCTTTGGTCATTGCGCTTTTTTTAAAGTCAGAGCCACGAACACTAAAACCGTCATTTTTTAATATCACAGCTAAGGCGCTCATGCTTATTCCGCCTATGCCGATAAAAAATATATCTTTTTTTGGGTCTGTTTTATCTAAATTAAAGTTGTTCATTATAATCCCCCACATTAAGCTCTAATTTTATCTTATTATATTATTATATTGTATATTGGAAAAAATTAAAAGTATTTTTTTAAAAAATTTCCTGTATAATTCACATTTTTTCACAGAAAATAGTATTAAATACTAAAGCGCAGCAGCGAAAAGGAGCATGACAAATGGAAATTACAGATATCAGAATCAGAAAAATTAATCTTGAATCAAAAATGAGAGCGGTGGTTTCGGTAACCTTTGATAACTGTCTGGTTATTCACGACATTAAGGTTATCGAGGGAGCGGATAAAATGTTTGTGGCTATGCCCAGCAGAAAAACTCCCGAGGGTGAATTTAAAGACATAGCACATCCGATTAATGTAGAAATGCGTGATAAGCTTGAAAAAGGTATTTTAGATAAGTATCAGATGGCATTGGTGTCAGAAACTGAGGATATGCCTGATGTTCCGCTATCGTAGAAAAGAACCTGTAAAAACTAAATGTTTTTACAGGTTCTTTTCTGTTTGGTGACCATAGTTGTATCTGTATTTTGATGGCGGAACGCCCGTAATTTTTTTAAACTCTGCAGAAAAGTGCTTTTCATCGTTATATCCGCACAAATCGGCTATTTCGTGAATTGAAAAATATCCCCCTAAAATAAGTGCCTTAGCATAGTCAATTCTGCGCTTTATAACATAGTGCTTTGGCGAAATGCCGTATTCTTTTTTAAAAAGTTTTCTAAAATATGTTTCGCTCATAAAAGATTTAGCTGCCGCCTCAGATAGTGAAAAATCTTTGCTTAAGCAATTTTGTTCTATATATAAAACAGATTTATTAATTTTTTTATTTTCAAAAGATGGTCTGTTATCCTTATAAAGCTCGGCTAAAATTTTGCTGAAAATAGCAGAGCACTCGTTTTTGTATGATATTTCTTTGCTGCTCCAGCAATCTAATATTTCTTTAAATAAAGCTTTGTATTTTTCGGTATTTTCTGGGCTTAAATGTTCAATTTTATTTGAGTTATAGTTAAATGATTTAAAATGTACAACAATCAATTTGTCTTTTTTAGAGGTTCGTGTATAAGCTAAATTTGACGGAACATAGCAGATAGAATTGTCTAAAAGGGTAATTTGCTGTTGTTCTGTGCTTAAAATTGTATCTGCCTCGCATCTGAAAGATAAGGCATCAAAGTTACGGTTTGAGTTGAACATCTTAACGTAAGATTGTTCAAAATACAAAACATCTAAAATCTCAAAAACAATACACTCTTGTTCGAAAAACACGATTAATCACCCCTTAATACAAGAATATTATATAAATAATGTTTCGAAAAGTCAACCTTTTTAAACGTTTTATTGGTGGATATATAAAAATATAATGATATACTTAAAGTATAATTTATAAGGGGTGAATTTGAAATGTCTGAAAGACGCAAGGTTTTATCTTTATTCTGTGAGCAAAAAGATTATATGAACGAAAGAATAAATGACGGCATCGAAAAGTACCGCAAGGGCAATGCGAAAATTGTTGTAAAAGACTCAAGTGGTGCTCCTGTTCGTAACGCTAAAGTGTGTGTAAAGCAGACGAATCACGAGTTTAAATTCGGTGCAAATCTTTTCATGCTAGATGAATTTGAAACCACAGAAAAAAATGAAAAGCACAACAAGGCATTTGCCGATGTTTTTAATATGGCAACTCTTCCGTTTTATTGGAATGCAAACGAGCCTGAAAAAGGTCAGAAAAGATACGATAAAAACAGTGAAAAAATGTATCGCAGACCAACAATAGATTTATGTATGGAGTATTGTAAGGAAAATGGCATTGAGCCGAGAGCGCATTGTCTTAACTACGATTTGATGAGACCTAAATGGACCGATGAATTGTCTTTAGAAGAATATAAAAAAGTTCTTGAAGAAAGATTTAAAGAACTTGCTGAAAGATATTCAGACGATATTCCCTGTTGGGAGGTTATAAACGAAACCCTGTGTGTTCCGGCACCGGAAAAAAGGTCATACTTTTTTTATGAACCAGACTTGGTTGAATGGAGCTTTAAAACTGCAGAAAAATATTTTAAAAATAACGAAATAACCATAAACGAATCTAACTGGCAGGTTTTTGATAAAAGTTATGCCTTTAAATATAATCGAAGCGCCTACTATATGCTTATAGAAAGAGCGCTTAAAAACGGAGCTAAAATTGATGCGATAGGATTTCAATGTCATGTGTGCTATAAAAAAGAGGAGGAAGCAAGGCTTGCGACAAGTCCTTATTACGACCCCAAGTTTCATTATAATTTACTGGACACATATGCACAGTTCGGCAAACCTCTTCAGATAACGGAGGTAACAGTTCCTGCATTCTCAAATGATCCCGAAGATGAGGAAATTCAGGCAGAAGTTTTAAAAAACCTGTATTCAATATGGTTTTCGCATCCTGATATGGAACAGATTGTTTATTGGAATTTAGCAGACGGATATGCTTTTGTAAGTGACCCAGACCCTAAAAAAGTAAAGGCGTCGATGGGCGATATGACAAGGGGTGAAAATATTTTTTACGGCGGTCTGTTCAGATTCGATATGACACCAAAGCCTGCATATTATGCACTTAAAAACTTAATAAAAAATGAGTGGAATACTAAAGAACAGCTTATAACCGACAACGATGGAGTTGCTAATTTTAAAGGCTTTTACGGCACTTATGATGTAGAAGTCGAAGTAAATGGCAAGATTATTAAAAAACAGATAAACCTGTCAAAATCAGGCGATAAAGAATTTAATATAGAGGTGTAAAAAATGAAACAGTCAATTAAAGAAATGATTTCAGAAAATGTTAATCTTTGTTCTAATCCGTCAGAGCTTAAAATAACGGATATAAGGGTTGCAAACATAAATGGTGCGCCTAAGCATTGTCCGTTAATCAAGGTTTATACCAATCAGGGCTTAGTCGGATATGGTGAGGTGCGAGATGCCTCGAGTGCTACATATGCTTTAATGCTTAAATCAAGACTCGTCGGCGAAAATCCATGTAACGTAGACAAGCTGTTCAGAAGAATCAAGCAGTTTGGCGGTCATTCTCGTCAGGGTGGCGGTGTTTCGGGCTTAGAAATCGCTTTGTGGGACTTGGCAGGTAAAGCATGGGGAGTTCCACTTTGGCAGATGCTTGGCGGTAAATTCCGCGACAAAGTAAGAATGTACTGCGATACCGATGTTGACGGAAAGCATACAGGAACAGATATGGGTTATGCCTTAAAAGCCAGAATGGAGCAGGGCTTTACCTTTCTTAAAATGGACTTGGGTATTGAGCTAATGTTAGATGAGCCAGGTTGCTTAAATGCTCCTTTAGGCTTTTTAGAGGATATAAAAAAATACTCAATGAAAGCAATTAACCATCAAAAAGGCTCAATTGATATGGATATGATGCTCGGAAAGAATTACGAGGTATTTACTATTCCGCATCACGCAACAGGTATCCACTTAACACAAAAGGGTATGGATTATTTAGAAGATTATGTAAAGCAGGTAAGAGACGTAATCGGCTACGAGGTTCCGCTTGCCATTGACCATTTTGGTCATATCTGCATAGAAGATTGCATTATGTTTGCAAAACGTCTTGAAAAATATAACATAGCCTGGATTGAGGATATTGCTCCGTGGCACTACACAGACCACTATGTTAAAATTGCAAATAGCTGTAGTGTTCCTATCTGCACAGGCGAGGATATTTATCTTGCCGAAAACTTTGAGCCGTTAATGAAACGTGGCGGTGTTTCAGTTGTGCATCCTGATATGCTGACAATAGGTGGCGCAATGGAAATGAAAAAGCTCGGTGATATGTGTGATAAATACGGCGTTGCAATGGCTATACATATGGCAGAAAGTCCGATTGCGTGTATGGCAGCTATTCACGCAGCTGCAGCAGTTCAGAATGTTTTAGCTGTTGAGTTCCATTCTGTTGATATCCCGTGGTGGAACGATTTGGCTATCGGTATTGACAATCCGCTATTTAAAGACGGATTCGTAAATGTTCCGAATAAGCCTGGTCTTGGTATAGACGAGCTTAACGAAGAGTTAATAGCGCAGCATATGCACGAAAAATATCCGGGCATATGGGAGCCAACAACAGAGTGGGATAAAGAATGGGCAAATGACAGAGAGTGGAGCTAATATATGAATGGCTTAAAAATAAGATGGATAGGTCAAAGCGGATATATTCTTTATGACGGTAAAACCGAAATCTGCATTGACCCGTATCTTTCAAACGTTGTTGACAGAATTGCTGGGCGGGGCAGAATGATAGAAGCTCCGCTCTTGCCAGAAGAATTAAAAAGTGATGTGGTAGTTTGTACTCACAATCATTTAGACCATGTTGATATTGATGCAATTCCGCTTATGGATAAAAAGAATATGTTGTTTTTAGCTCCGACAGATGCTAAAGAACAGTTAGCAGAATGTGGCGTTACTAAATATGAGCCTTTTGACGAGGGCAAAGCCTTTAAAACTGGTGATTTTGAGCTAAAAGCCGTATTTGCTGACCACAGTGTTCCTGCGGTTGGAGTTATTGTAAAACACAGCGGAATTACAATGTATTTTTCAGGTGATACCGAGTATAACAAAAAGCTGGAGGATTTAAAGGAATATAACATTGACATTATGTTTATCTGCATTAACGGAAAGCTTGGTAATATGAATGTAGATGATGCAGTTAAGCTGACCAAAATAATAAATCCTAAGGTGGCTATCCCCACACATTACGGAATGTTTGAAAGTAATACAGAAAATCCTGAAAATTATACATCCGGGCTTAAATGCGGATTTATAATGGAGCATAATAAAGAATACACTGTTTCGGAGGTGATTAATAGTGTTTGATTTAACAGGTAAGACAGCTCTTGTGACAGGTGCAACGCAAGGCATAGGCTTTGAAATTGCACGTCTTTTAGCAGAGCACGGAGCAAAGGTTTTTATAAATGGTGCATCAAGCCAACAAAAATGCGAGGTGACCTGCAAAAAAATACCGAACTCTAAACCTGCGTGGGCAAATCTTTTAATTGAAGAAGATATAGATAAACTGTACGAGCAAACCAAAGATGTAGACATTTTAGTTTTAAATGCATCAATTCAGTATAAAAAAGAGTGGAATGAGTTTACCAACGAAGAATATGATATCCAGATGAACTGTAATTTAAAAAGCTCTTATTTGCTGATAAAAAAATATGTTGACGGAATGAAAGCTAAAGGTTGGGGAAGAATTGTTACAATCGGCAGTGTTAATCAATATAATCAACATTCGCAGTTGTCACTTTATGGAATATCTAAAGCCGCACAGAAGAAAATGACAGAAAATTTTGCGCCGCTTTTAGCACCATATGGCATAACAATAAATAATGTCGCCCCGGGAGCTGTCAGTACTCCAAGAAACGCAGAGGCGCTTGCTGATCCTGATTTTAAAAAGGCATTAGAGAGCAAAATACCTTGCGGATTTATAGGCGATCCTGAAGATATTGCACCTAGCGTACTGCTTTTGTGTTCAAATGAGGGCAGATATATCACAGGTGCAGAAATAAAAATTGACGGAGGAATGAGCCTTTAAGGCTAAATGAAATAATGGACAAATCGGTTGAAATTTTTGATGTAGAATCAGAAGCATTTTCTCCTGTTCATAGTTTTGAGGGCTGGACAGTAGGTGTAATTAATTTTGCAGACCGCTTAAAAGAGGAGAATGTTGCCAAGGTTGAGTGTCATTTACAAACAGACGAGTTTTTTATTCCTGTTTTAGGTAAGTCGGTTTTACATATAGGCAGAAACCGTGAGCAAAGAATAGAACTTGAAATCGGCAAGGCATACAATGTAAAAAAAGGTGTTTGGCATGCTGTTTCTATGAGCGAAGATGCGAAGATATTTGTTGTAGAAAATAGCGGCACGGGCATAGATAATTCAGAAATTATATTTGACAGATAGAGAGGGGAATTTATAATGCATTTTAACGACAGAGATGAAATTATAGCTTTAACTCCACAATGGAAAGGGGAAAGACTTCCCGACGGAAGACCAAAGGTTGACGAAAAATATTTAAAAGCACTTAAAACGCTCACATTAGAAGAAGTGTGGAAGCCAATTTTTGTAAAAGGCTATGAAAGTCAGTTTGAAGGCAGACTCCACACGCTTCACGATGATGGCAGAAAACTTATTGGTCGTGCTGTTACTGCTACATACTGTCCTTTCCGTCCTGACTTTGACGAAGTTGTAAAAGACATCGGAAGAAGTGAAGGCCGAACGGGTACATACAATCAGTGGGTTATTGATAACCTGATGGAATACGATGTTCCGGTAATTGATATGTATGACAAAATTTATAAGGGAACATATCTTGGCGGAAATCTTACAACTGCACTTAAAAACAAGACCAAAAACGAAAACGGCGGCGCAGTAATCTGGGGCGGAATAAGAGATACCGAGCAGATGAAGAAGGTCGAAGATACTCAGGTTTATTACAGAGGCATTGATCCCACGCCAATCCGTGATTTTATTATGACGGCATATAACACGCCCACAAGAATCGGAAATGCAATCTGCCTCCCCGGTGATGTTGTTTTTGGTGCAGGCGGCGGTGTTCTCTTTATTCCTGCTCACCTTGTAGAGGAGGTTGTAGGCGGAGCTGCAAAAACTCAGGTTAAGGATATGTTTGGTTTTGAAATGATAAGTCTTAACAAATTCACAACCGCACAAATAGATAAGAACACCTGGTCAAAGGAAATGCTGGATCTGCTCCTTGACTGGATTGAAAAAGACGACAGAGCAATTGCATACCGTGGTCTTGACTGGTCCCACGAATATGACCTTGCTATCAATGGAGATCCCAATGATACACAATCAGCACTATAAAAATAAAGGGTTGTTGCTATTGCAACAACCCTTTATTTTTATGTTTTGACTTATTTTGCCTTTCGTGTTCCAGACTATTTTTACATCCCCTATTACAGAGCAATGGGTCTGTATATTAAGTGAAATATATTTCCATCAATATCTCTGAAGAAGAATGTTTTAATTCCCTTAGGAGATACAACAACGTCAGTAACAACCTCTACGCCCTCTGCCTTTAATTTGTCAACCATAACATCAAAATCGTCATCGTCGATACTTAATGCAAAATGGCGAAGTCCGCCTGCATTAGGTTCTGCAGTAAAATCTTTACCGTCTGCTGCCATAATCTCGAGCATAGAGCCATCTGCTGCTTTTACAAAATATGTTCCTTTACCGTTGTCATAAACAATATCCCAACCAAACATTTTTACATACCAGTCGGTTAGTCTTTTTGTATCGTTTGAGCATACTGCAATGTGTTCAATTCCTTTAATCATTTTAATTCCTCCATATTGTTGGTATTTTTTAGTATAATATTATTATATAACACCGCCAGCCACTTGTCAACGAAATAAAAAGTTCAATTTTATTGAACTTTTTATTGACTTTTCCAAAAAGTATGATAAAATGTATATATGAGTACAACAAAATTGAACTTAGGGGTGGCGTAGGTGACTATAAATAACTTAGAAAAATTATCTGCAAATATTAAAATGAATAGATTGAAAATGGGAATGACTCAGGATAAATTAGCTAAAAAGTTAGGTATAAGTCGTGGCTGCCTTGCAAATTATGAGGCCGGGTTAAGATATCCTGACAGAAATACATTAAGCAGGCTGGCAAAATACTTTAATGTGTCAATTGAACATTTGACTGGGAGAACCGGTATTTTCAGTACATTAAAAGAAGAGGAGCTAATAGTCTATGAGCAAAGAAAAAGAGAAACCGAAAGCTATGGAAATACTATAAATTTAAACGAGATTGATTTCTTTTCACGCATAGAAATAGTAGATTATTTTAACTATCTTATGGAAAAATCAAACAGAAATAAAGACCGCCATATTTAATGGCGGTCTTTATTTTTATTAGTTATTAGGTGCTGCTTCCATACTTAAAATAACTTCTCTGAATCCGTGAATAAGGCTTACTGCTTTATTTACATCAGAAAATGCCGAAATATAAAATCTGTCAATTTTTCCGTTGCGTTTTACAGGAAATGCGATTATATTGCCGTCAGAGTCACAAACCTTTGCTTTTAACTCGCTATCGGAGTTAATCCACTCAAGAGCGGTAGGAGCATAAAGAGCGATTGCTTCGTCAAGCTTAGCGAAACGACCTGCGTCAGTCAGTTCTTTAAGTTTTTCATCGGTTACAAATCCTGTATCCATTAAAATATCCATCTGACCGGATAACTGCATTAAATCAAGTCTTTCTACAAAGGTATCATTTTCACCGATTATGCAATCAACCTGATGAATTCCTGTAATTGCGGCTGCGATTTCTAAAACTTTGCCAACATGTTCGTCATTTACTGCTGTTTGTGTGGTATAGACAACAAGTTTAGTATAAGCTGGTGATTTAATATCTATAAGGCTACGGTTAGGATACATAGCAGAGGCACCGTAAAACAACACGTGACAGTCAAAGGTTTCGGTTACGAATCTAAGCGGAACAAAAGTGCGGTCGTCAACGATTTGCGCTGCGGTATCAAGAACTTCTCCTATGCCGTTTACCATCGCAACGTTTGAACCGATTGTAAGAGAAATGGTGCAAGGTTCGCCTTTAGCCTCGCCCTTTATAGTAATAACACCTTCTGAAAAGCTGACATTTTCATCAGCAATGCCTAATGCCACGCAAAGCGCACGAATCGGCACTAAGGTACGATTGTTTTCATCGATAAAGGGAGCCGCATCAAACTCTACCTGTGTTCCGTCAACAACAACTTCGATTATACCATCTGCAAAAATGTTTGTTGCAAAGCAGGGTAAAAGTATTATTAAAGCTAATATAGCAGCTAAAAGTTTTTTCATTTTGAAAACCTCCTATTCTACCATGCTAACGTCACGGGTAATTGGCTCGTTAAATACCATATGAATGAATACGTCTTTCTTTTCGCCCTCAATTAAGAATTGGACCTTTTCAACGTTTGCAAGCTCGGTTAATGAGTTTACGATTGAATATACAGTAAGCTGTTCAGCTGCTGTGCCGCCTACGTATTTTGTAATAAAATCCTGCGATAAATTTACAAAGCAAACACCGTCATTGGTTTCGATAGAACGGATTTTTGTTTCGCTGGGGACAGTTCTGTATGTTTTATCCTTGCTCGGTCCGCCGATAAGCTCTGAAAGAACAATTTTTTCCATCGTTTCGCCCTTAGGGATATTAACACGACGCACCTCACGAACTAAAGAGTCAGAATCTTCGTCGCTGAAATAAAGAGTGATGTTGGCTTCGTCCTGTGTTAGCGCCTCAGCATCAAAGACCAAATCGCCCTCTTTCATATTGGAGATAACTGTTCCGTCATCTAACATAAGCGGTGTTCCCTCAACCGTAATACTAACGGTTGTTACGCCAGAAACAGAGCAGAGAGATTTTACAATCGAGGCAGAGGCTAAAACATCTAAAATATTTTCTTCGTTATAAAATTCCTTTGAAAGATTAACTGTTACAGAGTTTTTGTCTAAATTTATATCTAAAAGGCTTGTTCCTGCACGAATAATGCGGCTGTGTTCGGATTTTTTAGGACCTTCTAAAAGCTTTTCCATAACAACCTTGGGTAGTTTAACAAAGTCAATTCCCTCTATTTCAATACGTTCTTCAACCAAATCGGTTGCGTCTTTATTTCCAAAATAAAGGCTTATGCTTTCCTGAGGCTCTATTGATTTGGGTTTATCTTTGCAGCTGCACGCAAAAGCTGCAATAAAGCAAAGCACAACTATAACTGCTAATGTTTTGGTTCTTTTCATTATAAAGACCTCCTTAGTCTGTAAAAATTCCAGAATATGTAAAAAAACTTAAAATACTTATAGAAAAAAGTGCCTTAAGACCGCTTTAAAAAAGGGGGGATTTAAGATTGTCTTGAGGCACTTTCCTTAAAAAGATATTAAGCATAATTTAGAATTTTAAGAGCTGTGACACTATTTTTTCAGTTCATCAAGCTCTGCCTGAAGCTGTTCGAGCTTTTTGGTATATTCAATAATTTTATTGTTTGCCAGTTCGTATTCTTTTTTACTTTTAAAATATTCGTCTGTGATGTTAAGTGCAGCTAAAACTGCGACCATTTCGGCAGACATACAAGGAGATAGCTCGTTAATTTGCTTAACGTGTTGGTCTACAAAGTCAGAAACCTCAAGCATATATTCTCTTGAATCCTCAGAAACCAAGGTATAGCTTTTGTTTGCTATTTTTACTGTAAGCTTGTTACGGTTTTCCATGGGCAGACACTCCCCTCGTTTTGCAAGGCTTTTATA
>JAFQAG010000055.1 GCA_017416985.1 Clostridia bacterium | reverse complement strand
GCATATTAAATTATAACCTCGTAATTTTTACACGGGAGAGGTAACCCCGAGGAGGAGCAAAACCGCTTAATCCTCAAATATGAAAACGGTTAAACCGAATTCAGCTGATTTTCACCGATGTGACGCGAGCAGAACCATGCGCGTCTGCCAATTCCGCCACGTCCGCATATATTAAATTTTAAGTTGTTAGCATTTACACAAGCCGTTTTTTGTTAGTCCCTTAAAAAGGGTTCACGGACTTGAACCTCCATGAAATTGCTTTCACATGGACCTGAACCATGCGCGTCTGCCAATTCCGCCATATCCGCATATTTAAGTTTTAACCTCTTTATTTTTACACGGTAGAGATAACCCGAGGAGGAGTATATCACTTATTCCTCATTTGCAAATACATCTTTGCAACGAAATATATTATACAACATTCATTGCGTTTTGTAAAGTATTTTTTTTAATTTTTTTATAAAGAAATAAGTATTAAAAATGTTTGAAATGCATATTGATTTTTTGACAAAAAAGGCTTCCAAGTATGTTTTTTGCGCAGTCGGTTGCTAAAAATGGTAATACGCATTGCAAAATGGTAGCATATAAGTTATTGTGTGTAGAAAACATAAACCACAGTGTTCCGAATAAATAGCAAATTACAGTTCCTGATAAGTATCCTAAAAAGCAAAACGAAACCGAGTGTCTTTTTTTTCTGGTAATAAATCCGGCAACGAGTGAGGCGATTGGATATGCTAAAAGATATCCGCCTGTCGGCCCCAATAAAACAGAAAATCCTCCCTGCATACGACTGAAAACAGGCATTCCAACAGCGCCAATTAAAATAAAAACCAGCTGACTTAAAAACCCGGTTAACGGACCTGAAATAATACCTGAGCCGATTGCAAAAATGCTTGCAAGATTTATCGGAACAGGGCTAAATGGCAGAGGTATTGCAATTTGTGAGCTTACGGAGGTTAAAGCGGCAAAAAAAGCACACAAAATCATATTTTTGGTTGTGATTTTTCTTTTATTCATACGACTATTCATACGACACCTCCGTTCTGTGCAAGTATATCAAAGAAGAATGAACTTGTCAATGTATGATGCTATTTGGTCTTATTATCTGCTTGACCGACTTTGATAAATAATGTATAATAATTACAAGAGTTCACGTCGTTCGCTGTGTATTTCATACACTCGTCGGCATTGCCGTCGTCTTGTAATTATTGACGGCTGCGTAAAAATACCCTTGCAAGCAAGTATTTTTACTTATGGTATAATAAACGCATTTATGCGTTTATTATATGCTCCGCAGGAACTTATTGCACGTGCGAAATTTTCCTCACATAGTTCGGAAACGCACATGTGCAATTATACCATAAATTTTTTCAAATTTATGGTATAATTAATAATATAAAAAGGAGAAAGGTGGCTTTTAAAATGTCCGTCAGAATTATACGTGGCGCTGCAGGCAGCGGCAAAAGTGAAATGATTCTAAAAATGCTTGGTGAGCATGCTAAAAAAGGCGAAAAAGCTATGCTTATTGTGCCGGAGCAATTTTCGCATATTGCTGAAACTCAGCTTATAAATGCTGTCGTATATCTTTCTCCAAATATTCAGGCGACATCTTTCGCCCGTCTTGCCAAAAGATTGCTGACAGAAGCGGGCAGATCGGGTCTAACTATTGATGCTGCAGGAAAAAATATGCTTATGGCATCGGTTCTTTTAAAAAAAAGCAAAGATTTAACTGTCTTTAAAGGTGCGAGCGAAAAGGCAGGATTTATAACAGCCTTGCTTGATTTAATTTCTGATTTTAAGCGTGCTCAGATAAGCTGCGACCAATTGCTTGAATATAGTCAAAATGAAAAAAATGCTCTGTTTTCGCAAAAACTTTCAGAGCTCGGTGAAATATATAAAAACTACGATGAGGTTTTGAGCAAAAATTTTGTTGATAATGAAGACAACGTTACAAAACTGGCACAACTTATAGGAGAAGAGAATCCGCTTAAAGATTTTACAATATATATAGATTCGTTTTTCAGATTTACTGCAAATGAGTTTGACGTACTTAGCAGTATGCTGGAAAATGGAATAAATGTTGTTGTTTCGGTATGTGCGCCAGAAAAAATAAATGGTGCAAGCAGTATTTTTAAGCCTTGTATTGATACCCAACAGCGCATTTTAAATATGGCAAAAAAATGCGGAGCAACAGTTTTAGAAAATGTGTATCTAAACGAAAAATATCGCTTTAGAGGCTCTTTAGAGCTTGCTCATTTAGAATCTCAGCTTTATAGTTATCCTAATGAGATATATAATGAAAGAACAAAAGATATTTCGCTTTTTATAGCATCGAATCCGTATAGTGAAGTAGTGTATCTTGCAACCCAAATTCGTAAAGCGATTTTAAACGATAATTTGCGCTATCGAGATATTGCTATAATTGCAGGTAATTTAGATTTATACAGCGACATTATAAAAAATGTTTTTCCGGCATATGATATTCCTGTTTTTGTAGATGACCGTCACGAATTGCTTTCGCATCCGGTTATGCTTATGCTGTTTTCTGTTTTTTCAATGCTTACCAGCGGATTTAAAACACAAGATGTTATAGCCTTTTGCAAATCTGGTTATAGCGGTCTTTCTCAAAACGAAACTGACAGATTGGAAAACTATGCACTTTTAGGTCATATAGAGAGAACTGACTGGCTTAATGATGAACGCTTTTTAAAACGAGCAGGCATGGTTTTTGAGGCAGAAAAAGAATTGACTGATGAAGAAAAAACCGAAGCCATAGAAATGCTTGCGATTAAAAACAAGATGCTATTGCCTGTTGTTGAGCTTAAACAAGCATTTTCAGAAAACAGGGAAGTGCGCGCGCGTGCAGAAGCCTTGTTTGTATTTTTTGAAAAAACTGGCTTGCGCGAAACCGTTGAAAATCAAGTTGCGCAGTTTAAAGAAGATGGACTTTTAGAGCTTGCAGATGAGTATGCAGATGTATATAACATTTTAATAGAAACCTTAGACCAGCTTGTGCTCTGCATTGGTGAAGAAAAAATCGGTATTGAAAGACTGAAAGTTATCTTAGAAAATGGATTTTCACAGCATAGTGTGGGGGTTATACCATCTGCTTGCGACCAGGTATTTTTAGGCGATGTAAGCCGTTCTTTAGTTAAAAATGTAAAGCTGGTGTTTTTAGCAGGCGTGCAGGATGGCTCTTTTCCGCCTGCGGCTCCTAACGAGGGAATACTTACAGATTCAGAAAGAATAAGCCTTAATCAGCACGGCTTTGAGGTAGCGCCTGACACTAAAAAAATGACCTTTGACAATCAGTTTTCGGTGTACAACGCAGTTAATATAAGCTCGAAAAAAGTGCATATAAGCTATGCTGTTGCAGATTTTAACGGCAAGGGTTTAAGACCTTCGTCTTTTGTTGCGCGCATTAAAAAACTTTTTCCTAATCTTGTTATAAACTCTGAACTGTTAGATGCTGAAACAGACCCCGAAAAAGCAGTTGCATCAAAGCAGTCGGCTTATAACTATTTAATTGGGCGCTTGTCGGACGATTCTGAAAGTATTAAAGAATTAACTGAAGTTTTGTGTGAAGATGAAGAGTATATAGCTCAACTAAATCAAGCAAATGAATACAGCCATTTTGTAAATTTATCACAACCATTGACAAAAGATAATGTTGAGGCACTTTACGGAAGAAGTTTAAAAGGCAGCATATCAAGATTTGAAAAATTCAGTGGTTGTCCGTTTGCGTATTTTGTGCAGTTTGGTCTTAAAGCTAAAGAAAGAAAGATTTTAGAAATTGATACACCTGATATTGGATCGCTTTTGCATCTGATTGTTGACGAATTTTCTAAATATATGCAGAAAAACGGTGAAAGCTACAAACATATGACCCGTGAAAAATGCGAGCAGATTGTTGATGAGCTTGTAAGTAAAATGACAAGCAATATGTTTATAGAAAATCTGTATTCAAAAAATAAACTGGCGGTGCTCATAAAAAGACTTAAACAAATGGTTATGAAATCTGTATGGGTAATTTGCGAACACGTAAAAAGAGGAGAGTTTGAGCCTTGCGGATTTGAGGTGGCGTTTGACGAAAATGGTGAAATGCCTCCGGTTGTTATAAATCTGCCTACGGGAGAAAAAATTACCCTGGCAGGTCGCATTGACCGTATAGATAAGTACTCTGACGGCACCAATTTGTATATAAGAATTATTGATTACAAATCTGGCAACAAAGAATTCAGCTTAAACGATATATTTAACAAGCTGTCACTTCAGCTTGCGGTATACCTTACGGCAGTTTGTGACGGAGGAGAACAACTTTTAGGACAGACTCCAAAGCCTGCAGGAATGTTTTATTTCAGACTTAATGACCCATTAGTTAAAACTATGGAGATATCTGAAGAAAAACTTTCTGAAGAGATTATAAAAAAATATAAAATGAGTGGTTTAGTATTATCTGATACCGATGTTATAAAAGCTATGGATAGCGGAATATCCGGATTTTCAAAGATAATTCCCGTACGCATAAATAAAGACGGAAATATTATAGAATCAAGCTCTAAATGCGCAAGCCTATCTCAAATGGAAAAACTGCAAAAGTATATGAAACGCACGGTTGCAGAAATAGGCAGAGAAATACTAAATGGCAATACGTATATATCACCTTGCGTAAACGGCAAACAATCTGCCTGCACCTATTGCAAATTTAAAAGTGTGTGCGGATTTGACAGTGCTCATAACAAAATCCGCTATGTGAAGAATCTTCCTGATAGAAT
>JAFQAG010000054.1 GCA_017416985.1 Clostridia bacterium | reverse complement strand
TATACTCACCAACATTTTCGCCGGCCTTTTTACCAACAGTAATTCTTACGGGAATACCGATTAAGTCGGCATCTTTAAATTTAACACCAACACGTTCGTCACGGTCGTCTAAAAGAACCTCGATGCCCTGTGCACGCAGTTTTTCATAAATTTCATCAGCAAGCTTAACCTGTGATTCTTCACGCATACTTACGGGAACAACCAAAACCTGATACGGTGCAACACTTACCGGCCATACGATTCCGTTTTCGTCGCTGAACTGTTCAATAACTGCAGCGATAGTACGGCTAACACCGATACCATAGCAACCCATAATCATAGACTGAGGTTTGCCACTTTCGTCTAAATAAGTACAACCTAAAGCGTCGGTATATTTTGTTCCGAGCTTGAATATATGTCCAACTTCAACACCCTGAGTAGTTTTAATCGGCTGACCGCATTTTGGGCAAACATCGCCTTCAACTATTGTGCGAACGTCAATTACAGCCGCAGGTGTAAAGTCAGTTACATTTACATTTTCATAGTGATAGTCTGTTTCGTTAGCACCAACAATAAAGTTAGTCATTTCCATAACTTCTTTATCTACGATTACAGGAATCGAAAGACCAACAGGACCGGCAAAGCCAACAGCGGCATTTGTTACATTAACAACGGTATCAGCCGATGCAAGCTCTAAATCCTGCTCGTTAATTCCTAAATGATTGATGAGCTTAACCTCGTTAATTTCACGGTCGCCACGAACCATAACAGCAACAACGTTTTCGCCTGCCTGATATAAAATAGTTTTAGCAAAATGCTTGCTGTCAGTATTTAAAAATGCAACAAGCTCTTCAATTGTGCCTGCGTGTGGGGTATGAATTTTTGCCATTGGCTTAGGTGCTTCTTTTTCCATTTTTTCAGGAATACATTCAGCCTTTTCAACGTTAGCAGCATAAGAGCAGGCAGGGCAGTATGCGATAGTATCTTCACCTGTGTCAGATTTTACCATAAACTCCTGCGAGCCAGAGCCACCCATAGCACCTGAGTCAGCATCAACAACGATATAGTCAAGATTCATACGATCAAAAGCCTTGCAGTATGCGCGGTACATTTTTTCGTATGATAAATCAAGACCTTCCTGAGTCATATCAAAGCTGTAAGCATCTTTCATTATAAATTCACGAGAACGCATAACACCAAAACGAGGACGACGTTCGTCACGGTATTTTGTTTGAATCTGATAAAGAGTTAAAGGAAGCTGACGATATGATTTAACACAAGCCTTTACTGTATCGGTAAAAATTTCTTCGTGTGTAGGTCCTAAGCAAAAATCACGGTCGTTACGGTCTTTTAAACGGAACATATCAGAACCGAAAACTTCCCAACGACCAGATGCCTGATAAGCCTCAGCAGGAAGCAGGGCAGACATTAATACCTCTTGCGCACCCTCAGCATTCATTTCTTCACGTATAATGTTTTCAACTTTATTTAAAACACGATGTCCAAGTGGCAGAAAGGAGTAAACACCTGCTGCAAGCTTGCGGATTAATCCTGCACGCAGCATAAGCTGATGACTGGTTGTTTCCGCCTCGGCAGGAACCTCTCTTAAAGTGGACAATAGCATATTTGATACTTTCATTTCATTCGTTCCTTTCAGATTATGTTCATAATTATCCTATAATACCCTAATTATATATAATAAACTTTTAC
Organism: Clostridia bacterium; assembly: GCA_017416985.1. Lineage (GTDB taxonomy): Bacteria > Bacillota > Clostridia > UBA1381 > UBA9506 > RGIG1666. The sequence continues at coordinate 3,357 of JAFQAG010000054.1, read as the reverse complement.
CGCTTTTCTGTCAACTGTTTTAAGGAATTTTTTTGTCATAAAAATTGACTATAAGAATATGTTGTGATAAAATGCCAATGTATATTATTTAATCAGGAGAGAAAAAATGAAAATTTATTGCCAGAACATATGGAACAAGACTCCGTGTGCATACAGAAACCGAGTTGTCAGAGAACTTGTGCGGGACTTTGATGCTGATGTTTGCTTTTTTCAGGAATGTGGTCCTGAAACAAACCGCAAAGGCGACGGAGAATCTCCAATAGCAAAATTAATGAGCGATTGCTATACCGAAGCATATCTTAAAGCAGCCGACAGAAATTTTACACCGGTATTTTATAAAACTGATAAATTTAATTTGCTTGATAGCGGTTATTTTTTATATGACGGCTTAAATGATGCTAATTCAAAATCTGTCACATGGGCTGTTTTAGAAGAAAAAGAAACCAGAAAGCAGTTCGTGGCAGCATCAACACATCTTTGGTGGATGTATGAATCTGAAAAGGACAATCAGCAACGTCTAAAAAACGTGGCACAGCTAAAACAGTTCTGCGATGAAATGGTTTTAAAAACAGGTCTTCCTATTATTGTCGGTGGAGATTTTAATAACGGTAAAGGCTCGAGTCAGGGTGATGAGCCCTATCATAAAATGCTAGAGGACGGCTTTTGCGATATACGCTTGATTGCCGATGAAACTACCGATACGCCAACCTGTGTTAATGATTATCCAAAAGCACTTCCAGATAACACAGCAACCCCAAGAAAGTATCCGGAATACACCATTGATTATATTTTCACTTATAATATTAAAAATTTAAAGGCGAAAAAATTTGATGTTTTAACCAGCGAGGATGCAAGAAAATCATCTGACCACTCACCAATTTTGGGAATTGTTGAGTTTTAATGTAATAATCTGATTGTGAGGTAAAAGTATGAAAATTATAAAAAATGCGAATATAATTACGATGGAAAATGAAGACTTTTCGTGCGGATATATGCTTGTAGATGGCGAAAAAATTGCAGAGATTGGCGATATGAAAAATGTGCCTGCAGTAGATGCATCGTGCGAAGTCGTTGATGCAGAAGGCTTAACACTTTTGCCCGGTTTTATAGATGCCCATTGTCACGTAGGCGTGTGGGAAGAGGGAATAGGTCAGGAAGGTCTTGACTTAAACGAAAGCACAGACCCCATAACACCTCAGCTAAGAGCGATAGATGCCATAAATCCTTTTGACGAAGCATTTTATAATGCCAAAATGGCAGGTGTTACAACAGTTGTAACCGGACCGGGAAGTGCCAATGTTTTCGGCGGACAGTTTGCGGCATTGAAAACTGACGGCAACTGTGTAGATAAAATGATATTAAAAGCTCCTGTTGCACAAAAGGCAGCATTGGGCGAAAATCCCAAAAGAATATATTCAGCCAAGGGTGCAATGCCAAAAACCAGAATGGCAAGTGCAGCGCTTATGCGTGAAACTCTGGCTAAAGCTAAAGAATATGCTAGAAAATGGGATGAATATAAAGTAGATTCTAAAAACAAAAGCAGACCTGAATTTGATTTTAAAATGGATAGCTTAATGCCGGTTATCAAAAAAGAAATTCCGCTTAAAATGCACGCACACAGAGCAGATGATATCTGTACAGCAATCCGTATTGGCGAAGAGTTTGACCTTTGGATAACCTTAGAACATTGCACAGAAGCGCATTTAATTGCTGATATTTTAGCAGAAAAAAATCTGCCGATAACTTTAGGACCAACCATGACGGGTAAATCAAAGCCTGAACTTCGCAATCTGTCATACGAGGCATATACAGAGCTTGAAAAACGTGGTATAGAGTTTTCAATTATGACAGACCACAGCGAAATACTTATCGAGCAGCTTTATTTAAGTGCGGTTATGGCAGTTAAAAACGGATTGTCAGAGCGTGCAGCACTTAAAGCAATTACAATTAATGCAGCTAAAAACACAGGAATTGATGACCGTGTAGGAAGCTTAAAAGTCGGAAAAGATGCTGACTTTATATTAATGTCAGGAAAGCCAATGAGTTTTGATGCAAAAGTCGAAAGTGTAACAATAAACGGTAAAACTATATTTTAAATAGAAAAAGCGGGACACTATTTTCTGTGTGTCCCGCTTTTTAAAAATTCTCCGGGGGTTAGCCCGGTTTGTTTTTTAAATAATCTGTATCCATATGCCACGTCACTTATTCCTACGGTAAAGCAGGCATCTTTAAACGATAGCGAACGGCTTAAAATAAGATCACAAATTATACGTATCTTTTCTTTTATTATGAACTGGTGAATGTTCATTCCGGTTTCTTCTTTAAATATATGATTTAAATAATTTGGCGTTTTACCTATTTGACTTGCCAAAGTTTCTAATGTGATATTTTCATTATAATTACTTTGTATGAGCTTTTTTACCTTATAACAGAGAATTGATGGCGTTTTTTCGCTCGTTAGTTTTTGTGATTTAAAAATTTGAGATATATCGTGAAACAGTGAAACCAAAGCAACAGAACGGCTCATTTTGCTGCTTTCGGGCAAAGCTCCTGCATCGGATATTATAGAATTCATTTTTTTGAAAATTTTTTCGTTTTCAGTACAAGGAGCAATAAAAACAGGAAGCACAAGGGCATTTTTGTCGTGTTGATAGTCAGCCTCTAAATTTTTTGTAAGCTTTATATTAAAATCTGAAATAACCTGAATAGTGCTGTGCTCGTTAGTTTCGTTGTTTTTTGTATAAAGATAAAAGGGTAGATTTCTTTGTATTATAAGTATACTGCCGGGTGGAACGGTGCAAGTCCAATCTTCAAATTCGGCGATAATTGTTCCACTTTTTATATAAATAATCTCTATCGTTTCAGAATCTGGGGTATATTCGTATTTGTAGTGCGGTATTTTGCAGTGAAGTGCAAAACCAATAGAGGGCATAGCTTTAAAATCCATTAAATATCCAAGCATAAAATCACTCCTTTGCAATAACTATAACAAAAAATCGTTGTTTTGTCCATATAATATTGTTTTTTTCATTGATTATTAAACTAAAATATGTAAAATGATAAACTATAAAGTATTTGCCAATGGAATTATTTTATGATATTATATATTTTACTATTTTAAATAACAAGGAGAAATGAAAAATGGAGAAGAAATATTATTATTACTTTATTGATGATGTTATCTGGGCACTACGTGATTTAACAAGACAAAAACCGAAATCTTTATTTGATATTCCGCTTTTTAGTGTGTTAAAAAAGGCTCACGATGATTATGGTGTAAAAACACAGCTCAATGCTTTTTATCGTACAGATTACTATTACGGAATGGATGAATTTACACTTTCAGAGGTTCCTGAT
>JAFQAG010000053.1 GCA_017416985.1 Clostridia bacterium | reverse complement strand
TGAGAGGATAGTTCCAGGCATAGGAGCTGCAATTGTAGTTGCGCCTTCTGTGCCGCCAACAGCAGGAGCCGGAGCAGGTGCAGCAGGAGCAGCAGGAGCTGCAGCTGGTGCAGGAGCAGCTGCCGGAGCAGCAACCGGGGTATATACAGGAGCGCTTGGTGCGCCACCGATTTCTTCTACTTCTACCTCGTATGATTTTCCGTTAACACTTATGTTGAACTTTCTCATAGTTAATTCCTCCTATTAATTATTGCAGATTTTCACGACGTGACACTGCATTCCAAACAGGTGTGCCGTTGTTAATCTGACGATATGATTTAATGTTGAGTTTATATGTTGATGTATTAAGCGAAGCGGCGATTGCAGCAGTTAATATTGCAATCAGTTCTTCGTCATCAGCGGTATCAGCTGCCGCAGCAACCGGTTGAGCAACAGCTGGAGCAGGAGCGGTTTCAGGTACAGGAGCCGGTGCAGGTGCGCTTTCTTCTTTAGGAGCACTTTCTGTTTTTGGCGTGAATATAACACGCATTATTTCAAGAACTCCCCACAAGATAGCTAAAACTGCAAAGACCGTACCTAAGCCGATGGCGCTTACAACGCCTCCGCTTATAATTGTATCCATAGAAATCATAGTTTCACCACCTAATCAATTTATTCCGCATAAGTTTGTATTAAAGCGGAATGTTGCCGTGCTTTTTAGCTGGCAAAGATTCACGCTTGCTGCGAAGCATTTCAAGTGCAGCGATAATACGCGGACGGGTAGAGTCAGGCTCGATAATATCATCGACAAAGCCACGTTTAGCAGCTTCGTAAGGATTTGCAAACTGCTGACGATATTCTTCGATTTTTTCTGCACGGGTTGCTACCGGATCAGCAGATTCTTTAATATCCTTGCGGAAAATGATATTTGCCGCACCGTCAGGACCCATTACAGCAATTTCAGATGTAGGCCATGCATAAACCATATCTGCACCCAAGTGTTTTGAACTCATTGCAATGTATGCACCGCCGTAAGCCTTTCTTAAAATAACATTGATTTTAGGAACGGTTGCCTCAGAGTAAGCAAACAAGAGCTTAGCACCGTGGCGGATAATTCCGTTATGCTCCTGAGATACACCAGGTAAATATCCAGGTACATCAGTTAAGGTTATAATCGGAATGTTAAAGCAATCTAAGAAACGTACAAATCTTGCAGCCTTATCAGCAGAATCAACATCTAAGCTACCTGCCGATACTTTTGGCTGATTTGCAATAATACCAACTGTTTCGCCGTTCATTCTTGCAAAACAGGTAATTATATTCTGCGCAAACTTAGGTAATACCTCATAAATTTCACCGCCATCAACGATTTCAGCGATAACCTCTTTCATATCATATGATTTGTTAGGTGTATCGGGAATAATTGTTGTCAGCTTTTCTGACAGACGGTTAATCGGGTCAACCGGAGCAACTGCCGGAGCATCTGCTAAATTGTTAGAAGGCAGGTATGATAAGAGCTTTCTTACCTCTGCGATGCACTCTTTGTCATCCTTGCAGGCAAAGTGTGCAACACCGCTTTTTTCACTGTGTGCCATAGCACCGCCCAAATCTTCAGAAGAAACATCTTCGCCAGTAACGGATTTAATAACAGACGGACCTGTAATAAACATCTGGCTTGTGTTTTCAACCATAAACACGAAGTCTGTTATAGCAGGGGAGTAAACTGCACCACCTGCACACGGTCCCATAATAACTGAAATCTGAGGAATTACACCAGATGCTTTGGTATTTCTGATGAAGATTTCGCCAAAGCCAGAAAGCGCATCTAATCCTTCTTGGATTCTTGCGCCGCCGGAATCGTTCATGCCAACAATGGGAGCACCCATTTTCATTGCCATGTCCATAACCTTGCAGATTTTTTTAGCATGCATTTCGCCTAAAGAACCACCAATTACAGTAAAGTCCTGTGCGTATGCATAGACCAAACGACCGTCAACTGTACCATATCCGGTAACTACGCCTTCAGCTGGTGCATTTGTTTCGGGCATACCGAAATTTGAACATCTGTGAGTTACAAATGCATCAATTTCAACAAAGCTGCCTTCATCAAAAAGCAAAGCTAAACGTTCACGTGCGGTCAGCTTGTTTGAGTCGTGCTGTTTTTTTACCTTTTCAGTACCGCCGCCTGCTTCAATTTCTGCGCGACGAGCCTGTAAATCGGTAAGCTTGTTCATCGTACTCATTCTTTAACCTCCTATAATAGTGCCGCATGTACTGCGCACACTCATTTTTACAATCGGATAAATTTAATTTTTTAATTTAAAATTATAGAAAAAAATCAAATTTTCACCAATTAACATTATATCAAAAATTTGTTGTAATTACAATAGATTTATTAAAAAAAACGGATAAATCTTAACTAAATTATCAGGAAGATTTTTATATACAAACAACAAAAAAGGATGTAAAAAATCTAGTTTTTTACATCCCTATTATTTAAGAGCTATAATCTTCGGTAAGCTCTGCCAGCTCGGTTCGTGTTTCTAAATATATTCCATTTAAAAGCTTTTTACGGTCGGCTTCGGGCAGGTCATCAAGGTCAACGGGCAAGGTCTGGCTGTACGTTGTAGTGCCATCGGCATAAATTTTATAAACGCAAACCTTTCCGTCAGTTGTTTTTACCAAAAATCCTTCTTTTGCCGGCATTTTAGGTAGTTCATCATTAAAAGGGGTGCTTATTGCGGCAGCCGCTTTTAACGGCTCTGATGTTGCCGATGGCGTTGGCTCAGGTGATAAATAACTATCAGAATTACTTTTACTGTTTTGTGGTGATGCTTCTATTTTATCCGGCAATGCCATAAGCTTTGCTCCTGCATATCCTACGCCCAATCCTAAAGCTAAAGATATAATAAATATAAATGCTAACCACCATTTACTTCTTTTTTTTCTGTACGTTGTTTTATACATAAAAACACTTCCTCTTCAAAATTTTATATGTAAAAAATGATTTATGTTATAATTTTTACCTTATTTGCATAAAATTATACAAAAAATGCTTTAATTATTTAAATGACGGTGCATGTAACGATAAAATCACTTTGGCGTAATACTTTTGTAACTATTTTAGGTTAAAATAAAGTATAATAGGAATATTATAGTTAATTTTATGTTGACTTAAACAAAAGAAAAGGAGTGATTGTGTGAGAGGTAATAATGATGTGCAAAAAACCAACTCAAACAACACGGGGAATAAAGCAAAAAAGAAGAAGCTAGGTTTTAAATATGCATTCAGGCGCTTTTTGTTGATAGCTTTGGTTGTAGTCGTGCTTTTAACGGCAGTCGTTGGCGGTGCAATGTTGGGCTTTATTGATAACAGCATGGAGCTGATTGCAGATGAATATAATATGGATTTTACTTCTATAGTATATTGTGTTGATGAAAAAACCGGTGAGCCTGTCGAAGTGGATAGACTATATTCAGAGCAGAATCGTATATGGGTAGATTTAGAAAACATACCTGAAAATTTAAGAAATGCTTTTGTTGCGATAGAAGACGAAAGATTTGAAAAGCATAGAGGTGTTGACTGGAAAAGAACATTTGGTGCGTTTTTAGGTTGGGTTACCGGAAACGATACCTATGGCGGCTCTACAATAACACAACAGCTTATAAAAAACGTTACGGGAGATAATGACCGTTCGCCAATAAGAAAAATTCAGGAGATAATCCGTGCGTTAAATCTTGAAACAAAAATGAGCAAAGACCAGATTGTTGAAATGTATATGAATACAATCTATTTAGGTCAGGGATGTCACGGAGTTCAGGCGGCTGCAAATATTTATTTCAGCAAGGATGTTTCGCAGCTTAATTTAGAAGAATGTGCGTCGATTGCAGGAATTACTCAGTATCCATCGAAGTACGACCCTCTTTTAAACTTTGAGGAGCATAAAAAGAAACAGGAAACTGTATTAAATAAAATGAAAGAGCTTGGCTACATATCTGCAGAAGAATGTGACAATGCAAAAGCTGCTGAGCTTAAGCTTAAAAAAGGAACTGCAAAAACAGACGGAACAAGAATTCAGTCATATTTTATTGACCAGATTGTTGTTGATGTTATGCAAGACCTTATGACACGTCAGAAAATGTCTGAAAGCGATGCAACAAAGGCTATATTTAAAGGTGGACTTAAAATATATACAACAATGGATCCGAAGGTCCAGCAGGCAATGGAAAACGTGTTTACAAAAGATAGCAACTTTCCTGGTTCAGGTAAGGTTAAGCCACAGTCGGCAATGCTTGTTATGGACCCTTATACCGGATATGTTCGCGGGATTGTTGGCGGCAGAGGTGAAAAAACAGGCAATCGTGTTTTAAACCGTGCAACTCAAACTCTGCGTCAGCCGGGTTCGTCAATAAAACCTCTTTCGGTTTATGCGCCTGCTATTGAAGAGGGAATTGTTACTCCTGCTACGATAGTTGATGACAGTCATCTTAAAATCGGTGACTGGGAGCCGCGAAATGCCGATTATATGTTTAAAGGAAAAATTACAGTTCGTCAGGCGTTAGAGGAATCCAGAAATATTCCGGCGGTTCGTATTTTAGACAAGCTTTCGGTTGATAAATCATTTGACTTTTTAACAAAAAATCTTTCGATATCATCGCTCGTCAGAAGTGAAAAACGAGGAGATGGAAAGGTATATTCTGATAAATTCTATTCATCGTTAGGCTTAGGAGGCTTAACAGATGGTGTTTCAGTAGAAGAAATGACGGCAGCATATGCTCCGTTTGTAAACGGCGGTGTATATACTAAGCCGATTACCTATACTAAGGTTGTTGACGCAAGGGGCAGAGTTATTCTGCAGAACAAGCCCGAAACGCATAAGGCTATGAGCGATACCACAGCATATACAATGGCTAACATGATGCGTGGTGTTGTGTCGTCTTGGAATGGTACAGGTCGCGCCGCAAGTCTTGCAAAAGGTGTATTTGCAGCAGGTAAAACAGGTACAACCTCTGACGATATCGACCGCTGGTTTGTTGGCTTTACACCTAACTATGTAGGTGCGGTATGGTTTGGCTATGATACTCCGCAGAAAATGTCAGGTTTAGGAAATCCGTGTGCATCTATCTGGAAAAAGGTTATGGACCAGATTCATTCAGATATAGAAATAAAAACTTTGGTTCGTCCTAACAATATGACCGAGCGTGCGATTTGTCAGCATAGCGGAAAAATAGCGACCGGAATTTGTGAAACGAGCGGAAGCGTAAAAAGAGAGTATTTTAAGGTTGGAATGCAGCCTGTAAGCTTTTGCTCATCGCATATGAACGAGTTAGAGCCTGAAAACGAGATAGATGATGAAATTAAACACGAAGAAAGCGGCTTGAATGAAAATGAGCCGGGCAGCGGAGCAAATAATCCGCCGGCTGAGGGAACAACAATAATTCAGGGAGAGCAAACAGGCGAATCGCAAACTGAAGATACGCCGACCAATGATAGCGGCACACAAACTGAGCCAGAGCCTGAGGCTCCGTCAGATAACACAGCTACATCAAATGGTGGCACAACTGCTGAAGGTGAAGATGGTATGGTTTGGTGGACAGGAGAAACAGCTCAATAACAGAGAGGAGATAATATATGGCAAAGGATTTTAAAAAGGAATACGAAAGCTGGCTTTTAAGCGAGTTGGTTGATGAGAAAACAAAAGAAGAGCTTAAAGCAATAGCTAAAGATGAAGAAGAAATAGAAGACCGTTTTTATCGTGACTTAGATTTTGGAACTGCAGGCTTAAGAGGTGTTTTAGGTGCTGGTACAAACCGTATGAACAACTACACCGTAAGAAGAACTGCGCAAGGTATTGCAAACTATATAAACAGCGAAGGTGCCGAGGCTGCAAAGCGTGGTGTTGTTATTGCTTATGACTGCCGCCATTTTTCAGCAGAGTTTGCTATGGAAAGCGCAAAGGTTTTTGCGGCAAACGGCATTAAGGCATATGTTTTTGATGAGATGAATCCTACACCGGTGCTTTCGTTTGCGGTAAGACATTTAAAAACTTTTGCAGGTGTTATGATTACTGCAAGTCACAATCCGGCAAAATATAACGGATATAAGGTATATGACGAAGATGGCGCTCAGTTAGGTGTTGCGCCGTCTGCACACGTTATGGGATATATAGAAAAAATGGATATTTTCTCAGGTGCGAAAAGTGTATCTGAAGAAAATGGAAAAAAGAGCGGCTTAATTGAAATGGTAGGCAAAAATATTGTTGATGCTTTCTTAGCTGAGGTAATAAAATGCAGTATTAATCCTGAACTTATAAAAAAAGCGGCAGATGATTTTAAAATTGTTTATACACCATTTCACGGCACAGGCTTTAAGGCGGTTTGCGAGATTTTAAAAATGGCAGGATTTAAAAATTTGTATCCGGTAGAAGAGCAGGTTATAGCAGACCCGAACTTTTCTACTGTAAAATCTCCTAATCCTGAAGATAAAGAAGGCTTTGCTCTTGCTATTAAGCTTGCAAAAGAAATTGGTGCAGATATTATTATAGGAACTGACCCTGACTCTGACAGAATTGGTGTTTTAGCTAAAAATGACAGCGGTGACTATGATGTTTTAACCGGCAATCAGACCGGTGAGCTTTTAACTGAATATGTTTTAACTGAAAAATCAGCTCGCAGTGAGGTAGGCGAGGGCGACTATATTGTTAAAACAATAGTAACAACAGATTTGGTTAAAAATATAGCGGCAGAGTTCGGAGTTAAGGTATATGATGTATTTACCGGATTTAAAAACATTGCCGAGGTAATAAAATCAAAAGAGGGCAAAAACGAAGGCGAGTATCTGTTTGGTTTTGAAGAAAGCTACGGATATTTGCCCGGCACATATGCTCGTGATAAAGATGCAGTTGCCGCAGCGCTTTTAGCTTGCGAAATGGCGGCGGTATATAAACTTCGTGGCATAGGCTTAAGGGAAGCATTACTTAAGCTGTACGAAAAATTCGGTTGCTTTGTTGAACGTACCGTATCTGTTACTATGGAGGGTGCAGATGGTATGGAAAAAATGGCGCAGCTTATGAAAGATACTGCTCAAAATCCGCCAAAGGCGTTGGGTGATGTTAAATTTGTAGCACTTCGTAACTATTCAGAACAAAAAAGATATGATTTTGAAAAAGGTACACAAGAGCCGATTGATATGGTAAGTACAAACGTGCTTTATTTTGAGCTTTCAGGCGGCGGATTCTTTATTATGCGTCCGTCAGGAACAGAGCCTAAAATTAAATTTTACTATTCTGTGCCTGCAAAATCATTAGATGACGGCGAAACCAAAATCGATGCTATGCACGAAATAGTAAAAAAAGAAATTTTAAAATAAGTATAGTATTTTTGTGACCGCAACATTTTGTTGCGGTCTTTTTGTATAGTTTAGCTTTATTTGGTTAAAATAGCCATAAGCACTAAAATATACAAGGAGGCAAAAAAATGAATCTTGAAGGAACAAAAACAGCACAAAATTTGCTTACCGCATTTGCAGGTGAATCGCAGGCGAGAAACAAATATACTTATTTTGCATCGGCTGCCAGAAACGAAGGGTATGAACAGATTGCTGATTTTTTTGAAATGACAGCAGACAACGAAAAAGCACATGCAAAAATCTGGTTTAAATTGTTAAGTGGCATAAGCAATACAAAAGAAAATTTAAAAGCTGCCGCAGCGGGAGAAAACAGCGAATGGACAGAAATGTATCCTGAATTTGCAAAAACTGCAAAAGAAGAGGGTTTAGACAGCATAGCAAAGCTTTTTGAACTGGTAGCAAATATTGAAAAAGAACACGAAGAAAGATTTAAAGCGCTGCTTTCAAATATGGAAAACAGTGAGGTGTTTAAAAAACCTGACGAAAGAATATGGATTTGTCGAAACTGCGGTCATATCCATATCGGAACATCGGCACCAATAGTTTGCGCAGTTTGTGCACATCCGCAGGCATATTTTGAAATAAAGGCAGAGAATTATTAAAAACAAAAAAGCGACTGTCACTTTTAAGTGACAGCCGCTTTGGAATTATTAGTTTTCGGCTAAAAATGCATTAATCTTGTTGATTAATGCATCAGCGTCTACACCATGAACTGCGCAAGCCTGAGCGATTGATTCACCGCTTGCTGACGGACATCCCAGACAGTGCATTCCTATTTCAAAAAAGAACTGTGCTGTGTCTGGATTCATTTTTAATACATCTAAAATTATAGTGTCTTTTGTTACCTGATTTGCCATTTTAAATTCCTCCTAAAAGTAATTATATTATTATTTTATATTATTTCTCGACCATTAATTCCAATACATCATTTAAAATAAAAGTTGCATTTTCTTTTTCAAAAAAAGTACGGGCATCTTGTCCCTGAACGCCTGTTAATACTGCCGCAAAGCTAAAACCGCCTGCTCTCGCAGAAAACAAATCAGCGCCTGCATCGCCTATTACAAGTGTTCGGTTTAAACTTTCTTTGTCATAATTTTCATTTACTATATCTATGGCAGATATTTCATTACCAAAATGTCCTTTTAAAAACATAAATGGATGCGGCTTTGTTAAATTAACGTTAAGACCGCAGGCTGCAAGCTCTTCTTCAGAAGATGTTACATCGTTATATGTAATTAATGCATCGTCATCAAAAAACTCACGTGCGCCCCAGTTTATTAACACCGGCTCAGATTCAGCTCTTAAGCGACCTGTACCCACACCCAATCGTTTATTATCTGATTTTAAAAGTTTTAATAAACATATAAGCTTGTCATGGTCAACCAGAGGCTTTTCAGCTGACATAAATCCGCTTTTGTCACTAAGACGGGGCAGAGAAGAATAGGTATTTTTATAATTAATATCGCCTAAATACCATTCCTGAAAACAATTAGTAACCTCTTGCCAGAATGTAGATAATCTTTCGAAATATGCTTTCTCTTTTTTAAACTTAACACTCAAAAGCTCTGCGAGTGTGTCGTATATTTCAAATGCATCTTTGCCTGATGAATCAATTTTTTTATAGACATCCTCAAAACTTAACTCTTTTTCTGATATAAGTGCTGCCGATAATACAACATAAGCTAAATCCCAGTTGGAATTTACACCCTTGTCTTTAACGAGACGTATGGTGCGGTCTGAGCAAAAAATATCTTTGCGGATTTTAGAAAGATTATCTTCGGCGTTTTTTGCATCCAACACTTTATCGCCATAGTATTGCGAACTATAAAGCATTTCATAAACCGTAAGTGCGGCAGAATCCCAATAAGCTTGTTCGCTTGTGATAACACCATCCATATCGAAAAGAATGGTATCGTATGCTTTTAAAAATTCTGCAAGTTTATATTCTTTCAAAATGAATCCTCCGGTTAATCTATGATAAACTGTACGCTGCCTGCAACGCCCGAAGACATATTCCTTCGGTTTTCATCAAGGTAAAAAGCACGACCGAGAGCGATTCCAATGGCTCTGAATGCAGCTTCCCATATATGATGACCATTTACACCTTTTTCTAAATCAAGGTGCATAGTGCACATTGCGCCTTGACAAAAGCCTTCTAAAAATGTAGAAAGATTTTCTGAATCTACTCCTTCGGTAGATGACGGAAGATTGATAGAAGATGCAACAAGGTCAAAATATGCTCTTTCTTCAAAGCTGATTGCGCAGGTTGCCTTAGCCTCGTCAATAATACCTACGCCATCGCCGTATCCGGTTGCACCATTTGGCTTGTTGCGAAGTATGTATTCACGTGCTGCTTTTCCCATTGTTATGCCTAAATCTTCATATACAACGTGATGTAAAAAGAATTCATCTAAAGAAATATCCACACTTATTGTAACTCCTGAACGCCAGGCAATATGCTCAATCATATGACTGAAAAACGGAGCGTGTGTATGAATCTTAGAACGATAATCAGAAGCAAGTCCTGAAAAATCAAGACAAACCTTCATTTCAGATTCTGTTGTTTTTCTGGTAACTGTAATTTTGTTGTTATCCATAAAACTATTTCCTTTCTTTAACTGCTAATGCGTGGGTATCGAATCCTTCAACAGTAGCAAAGTTATATGCATGCTTTCTTACTCTTTCAAAGCCCTCACGGCTTGCATAACCAACAGATGAACGTTTTAAAAAGTCCATAACAGATACGCTTGAGTATGTTTTAGCAAATCCACCGGTAGGTAAAATTGCGTTAGGACCTAAAACAAAGTTACAAAGAGTTACGGGTGTATATTCACCGAGTAAAATTTCGCCTGCGTTTTTAATTTTCTCTAAAACTGCAAACGGGTCATTTGTCATAACCTCCATATGCTCAGGAGCATATTCGTTTACAAAGTCAATTGAATCTTCTAAAGATTCTGTTAAAATAACTCCGCCGTATGTATTAAAGTTAGTGGTTACAAAGCTGCGGCGTTTTTCTGATATTTTTTCTAACTGACGGTCGATTATAGGTAAAACCTTATCAACCAACTCACGTGAATGTGTTACTAAAAGTGCCGCAGAATCTGGTCCGTGCTCTGCCTCAATCATAACGTCAAGAGCACATTTTTCAGGGTCGGCATTTTCGTCGGCTAAAATAATAACCTCACTAGGTCCGGCAGGCAGACCGGCATCAATGTGATTTGCAAGAACTCGTTTTGCTGCAGTTGCATATGCATTACCCGGTCCTATAATTTTGTGGCATTTAGGTATTGTTTCTGTTCCGTATGCAACTGAAGCAACAGCCTGAATACCGCCAACCTTATAAATTTCTGTGATGCCGATTATTTTAGCAGCGGCTAAAATTGCATCGTCAACATCTCCGTGTTCGTTAGGGGGCGTTACAACAACGATTTTAGGTACATTTGCAACAACTGCAGGAATACCTAACATAAGTAAAACTGACGGAAAGCTACCCTTGCCACGTGGTACATAAAGACAAACGTCTACAATAGGAGTGGTTTTTTCGCCAACCATTAAGCCTTTGTCAACGTTAGTAAACCACATTTCTTCAGGCATCTGCTTTTCGTGAAAATCACGGATGTTTTTAGCTGCATAAGCGATAGATTCTCTTACTTCAGGGTCTAAGCGCTCATATCCTGCTTCAATTTCTTCGGCAGTAACTTTTATTTTATCCTGTGTGAGCTTTACACGGTCAAACTTTTCGGTATATTTTAAAACTGCACTATCTCCGTTGTCACGAATATCGTCAGAAACTTCAATTGCCAGTTTCATCTGTTCGCTTATATCAAGCTCCGCACGTTTTAATACAAATTTCTTTTCTTCGGGGGTACAATCCTTCCAAACACGAATGTTCATAACTGTCGTTTCTCCTTTATGCATCCTGAGAACAGGTTATTTATTTTTACACAATAAATATATTATATACTATTGCAGTCATAAATTCAAGAAGAACATCATAAAAATTATACATCTGTGTAATAAAAATGATTTATTCATTGATAATCAGATATAATTCACCGGAATTATGTAAACCTACCTGTTGATTGTTTATAAAAGTTATCAACATTATTAACAGGGTTATTAACAGAAAAAAGCGTTGTTAACGTGAATTTTGCGAAGTTATTCACATTGTTAACAAGTTATCAACAGAAAATTATAAACAAAACAAATGTTTGAGTCGCTATTGCTCAAAACGTATTATCGGCATTTGAGAGTGGTTTACATAAAAACATAATTATTGGAGAGTGTGTATAAAAATGCAAAAAGAGTCCAAAAAGATTATAAAAATTGCATCAGTTTATGCAGGAGCAGTATTAGGAGCAGGTTTTGCTTCGGGACAGGAATTAACCTCTTTTTTTGTAAAATTCGGAATACGTGGTTTGATAGCGTGCACAATAAGCGGATGTATGTTTATGATTTTTGGCTCAATGGTGCTAGTAGAAGCTAAAATGACTAAGCAAACACATTACCTGGGATATTTAAAAGCAATATTAGGTGAAAAAACCGGAACTGTACTTTATACAATTTCAGAACTTTTTATGGCTGTCAGTT
>JAFQAG010000052.1 GCA_017416985.1 Clostridia bacterium | reverse complement strand
TGCCTCGCTTAAAATTTCAAGCAAATCAAGATAAACCTGTCCGTCTTTTAAGCTAAGCGAAGTTACACCCAAAATTTTATCATTTTCCTGACAAACCATAACTATATCGTCGCCCAGTTTGTAGTCATTTCCGCAGTTTTTTAAAAACTCCTGCGCTTTTAATTTATCGTTTGTTTCTTTTATTGTCAGCATTTTTATCACCACCTGTAAGCAGTTGAATTTCACCTGGGGTCAGGTGTCGCCACTTTCCTCTTGGAAGATTACCTAAAATAACATTTCCTATCGCTACTCTGCGCAAACGGATAACCGTATGCCCCACCGCCTCGCACATTTTACGAATCTGACGGTTTCTGCCCTCCGAAATCACAAAAGTAAGGTCTGTCGTTCCCTCGGTTTGCTTGGTAATCTCAACTCGTGCAGGCGCTGTCATTCGCCCATCTATTTCAACACCTTTTCTTAACTGCCACACAGTATCCATATCTACCATACCGCTGACTGTGACCTGATATTTTTTCTTAACCTCGTTGGCAGGATGCGTTAAGTGGTATGTAAAATCGCCGTCGTTTGTTAAAAAAATCAAGCCTTCACTGTCGTAGTCGAGTCTGCCAACGGGATAGAGCCTTGCATCTAAATCTGAAACAAGGTCTAAAACAGTTTTTCGGTCAAACTGGTCTTTTGCTGAGGTTATGTAGCCAACAGGCTTATTAAGCATTATGTAATATTTTTTGCTGTTTTCGGCTATCAGCTTTGAATCGACATAAACCTTGTCTTTATCAGGATTTACCTTTGTGCCAAGCTCGGTTACAACCGTTTTGTTAACACGCACACGACCTGCTAAAATCATTTCTTCAGCCGCACGACGTGATGCAACTCCGCACTGAGCAATATATTTTTGAAGTCTTAAAAGTTCTGCCATAGCTTCTCCTTTATGATTTAAAATTATATATGGGTATTTTATTCGTTATCAACTCGTGTCAAGTCAGGCTAAAACATATCATATAAAATTTCACACGCATTAATTATACAATGTTTTTAGTCAAACTGCAATAGCTTGTTCAAACAAAAACACCTAAAAATAATAGGATGTGCCACTATTTTGACACATCCTGCATAATTATTTTTAATCCAATAAATTTACAAAAAAATCTGCAATTTTTTCAAATGCATTTTTCTTAGGAGGTTCTTCATATTTAATATCGCAATCAGCACACAGTTCTATTTCTTTTACCATCGTTCCCTCATAAAAAATTTTCAGCTTGCCAAGAACTGTTCCTTTCATAACAGGTGCAGGTATGCTCTTTGGCACGTCATATTCCAGCTTCACCTTATTTAAACCCTCTTTATCCTCCATAGTAAGATAAAAAACATCATTTGCCAAAAGTTTAACCGTGTTAACATCTCCATTTTCAACCGGAACTGTTTTAATGACCATATCCTTTAAAACTAATGGTCTTGCACTGTAATTTTTAAACGCATAATTTAACATATTTGTATGGTCATTCCAGTCATCAGGCGCATTTAATGTAACCGCTATAACCTGAAAATTATTACGTGTTGCTGCCGATACCAAACAGCGACCTGTTTTTTTGGTAAACCCTGTTTTTACTCCGTCGCAGCCCTGATATAGATTAAGTAGTTTGTTGTGATTTAAAAGCGCTCTGCCATAGCTTTCTTCTCCGTTTGATATTGTCTTTCTTTTAGTCTTTACAATTTCTGCAAAATCTTTATTTTTAAGTGCCGCACGTGTAATAAGTGCTAAATCGTATGCGGTGGTATAGTGCCCATCTTCATCCAATCCGTTAGGATTTTTAAACTGCGTATCCTTTGCCCCGACCTCTATTGCCTTATCATTCATCATTTTGCTAAAGTCTTCAACACTTCCGCCAATGTGTTCTGCTATTGCGATTGCCGCATCGTTGCCCGACTCTAACATTAAGCCATATAACAAATCAATAAGCGGTATTTTTTCATTTGCTCTTAAATATATGCTAGAGCCCTCTGTGCCCGCCGCATTTGCACTTACTGTAACAACATCATCAGGATTTCCGTTTTCTAATGCTACTAATGCCGTCATTATTTTTGTGGTGCTTGCCATTGAATGACGCTTATATGCGTTTTTTTCATACAAAACACGACCTGTCAAGCTATCCATAACGCACGCATACGATGCCGATACACCAAGCGCCTCGTACTTTTGCGGAAAGTGAGTAAAAGCAAGCAAAAATATGCAAAATATACTGATTTTTTTCATTTTAATGCCTCCATCGGCTTTATACAGTTAATTATATGTGAATTAAAATTTAATTATTTATAAAAAAATAAAAATTTTGTGTTTAAAGATAATTAAAAGTGGGTATAAATATTATAAGGAATAATAAATATTCCTTTTTACAAATATACATACACAAGGAGTGGTCATAATGAAAATTACAATGAGCGGAAAACAGATTGAGCTTACCCCCGCACTCAAGGCGCGGATTGAGGATAGGTTTTCAAAACTTGACCGATATTTTCATAAAGAAACGGAGGCATATGTTACATTAAGTGTTCAAAGAGAAAAGCAGGTTGTCGAGGCAACTGTTCATTCTGGCGGACTTATCGTTCGTGTTGAAGAAGCAACTGATGATATGTATGTTTCTATCGATACTGCAGTAGATGTTTTAGAGCGTCAGTTAAGAAAGCATAAAACACGCATCGAGAAAAAGCTTAAAAAGGATACCTTCGAGGCAGCAGCCTTAGCTGCAATTCCTTATAGAGAAGATGTTGAAGAAGAAACCGAATTTAAAATTGCACGTACAAAACGTTTTTCTGCAAAACCGATGAGCACAGAAGAGGCAATTCTTCAAATGGATCTTTTAGGACATCAGTTCTTCATTTTCACAAATTCTGAAAGCGGAGATACAAACGTTGTTTATAAAAGAAAACAAGGCTCTTATGGTCTTATAGAATTAGAATAACAACTCAACGGGTTACGCAAAACAGCGTAGCCCGTTGACATTTTTTGCCTTTTAATATATAATTTATAAAGACTACGCATAGGATTGAGAAAGGTCGTGAAAATTCTGGATAAAAAATCAATTAAAAATATAACTGTAAATAAAAAAGCTCGTCACGACTATTTTATCGACGAGGTTATAGAGGCAGGAATTGAACTTTCGGGAACTGAGGTAAAATCTCTTAGAAAAGGTGCTGTTAATTTAAAAGACAGCTATGTTTCTTTAAAAACAGGCGAAGCCTTTGTAAAAGGTATGCATATAAGTCCTTACGAACAGGGTAATATTTTTAACAAAGACCCCTTGCGTGACAGAAAGCTGCTTTTGCACAAACGAGAAATTAATCGTTTGATAGGTACTGTTAAACAGCAGGGTGTATCAATTATTCCGCTTTCGTTATATTTTAAAGGCAGCCTTGTTAAAATTGAGATTGCTATTGCTCGTGGCAAGAAAAATTATGATAAACGTGACGATATGGCTAAAAAAGAAGCGCAGAGAAATATGGACAGAGCAATGAAAGAGAGAAACAAATAAAAACAGTAGCAAACTAAATGTTTGCTACTGTTTTTTATTATATTTCACCGTTTATTAAATACTTCATCAACTGATAGCCTTTGTCTAAATAAATTCCTGATGCTTTTGCGTTTGTTTCGCAATATGAAAGGTCTAATCCCTCATTTGTGCGACTGTCAAAAATCGCAAAAGGAACAGCATCACGTGCATGGGTTTTAATAGAAAGCGGCGTCGGATGGTCTGGTGTAACCAAAACTCTGTAATCCTCGCCAGATTGTTTTAAATAATCCATAACAGGTCCGACAATTTTTTCGTCGATTAACTCAATCGCCTCTACCTTACCCTTAGCATCGCCATGATGACCGCACTCATCAGGTGCTTCAACGTGAATATACACAAAATCCTGACCTGACTTAAGCTCATTAATTGCCGCCTTTGCCTTACCGTCAAAGTTTGTGTCTATATTTCCCGTTGCGCCCTCTACCTCGACAACGTTCATTCCTGTGCCCTTGCCGATACCCTTTAACAAATCTACTGCAGAAATCATACTACCTTTTATTCCGTATTTTTCGCTGAATAAATCAAGATTCGGCTTTTTGCCCTCTCCCCAAATCCACAAGGAATTTGCAGGATTTAAGCCTTTTTCTATTCTCGCTTTGTTAATCGGGTGGTCTTTAAGCAACTCGTGGCTTTTTTTCATTATTTCTAAAATAATGTCTGCGCCATCGCCCTTTGGCATATACTCGGTAACTTTGCGGTCTGATATATCGTGCGGAGGTGTTAGGCTTACGTTTGTTGAACCTCCGTCCCATACCATAAGATGACGATAGCTTATACCCTTATGCAGATTAATATTATCATATTTTATATTTTCTGCTAAGTATCTGATAAGCTCGCCAGACTCTTCGGTGGTGATTTCGCCCGAGCTGTAATCTATCATAGTTTTTTCGCTGTACTCGCTCTCGTCTGATAAGGTTACAAGATTTGCTCTGAATGTAACATCAGAATCTGAAAGATTTACGCCAATACTCAATGCCTCAAGCGGTGAACGTCCTGTATAATAAATCATAGGGTCATATCCCATAACACTTAAGTTTGCAACGTCACTTCCGGGCGAAAGCGAATCGTCAACGGTTTTTACCAAGCCGATTACTCCACCCTTTGCGATAGCGTCTATATTAGGTTTCTTTGCGATATCAAGCGGAGTCTTTCCACTAAAAATCTCGTTCGGATAGTACGCCATTCCATCGCCTAAAAATACAACATATTTCATGCTGATTCCTCCGCCTTTATACATCAATTAAGTTAACCATATTAAGCTCTTCACGTGATACACCTGATTTCATACTGCGGATATATGCTTTAGCAGTATCTAAAGATGTAAGACACGGAATTGAATGCTCAACGGTTTTACGACGAATTTTAAAGCCATCACGTCCAGGTTGGCGACCTCTTGTCGGGGTATTTATTACCATATCAAATTTACCCTCTTGCATAAGGTCCATAATATCAGGACTGCCTTCGCCAATCTTTTTAACAACACTTGTTGCCACACAGTTTTTGTTGAGATAATGTGCAGTATTTGCTGTTGCAAAAAGATTATATCCCATTTCTTCAAAATCCTTAGCGATGTCAAGCATTTCACGTTTGTCGTTATCACGAACAGTAATTAAAACATTGCCCTTGCCGCTCATTTTAAATCCTGCAGCAAGTAAGCCTTTATAAAGCGCCTCGCCAAATGTTTTTGAAATACCCAAAACCTCTCCTGTTGATTTCATTTCAGGTCCTAAGGATGCATCAACATCGTGAAGCTTTTCAAACGAGAACACAGGAACCTTAACGGCAACATAGTCACCTTCCGGATGCAAGCCTGTACCGCAGCCCATATCCTTTAATTTTTCGCCTAAAACACAACGTGTAGCAAGGTCAACCATCGGTACATTTGTTACCTTTGAAATATAAGGTACAGTACGTGAAGAACGTGGGTTAACCTCAATTACATATACCTCATCCTCGTATAAAACGAACTGGATGTTTACAAGACCAACAACGTGCAGGGCACGTGCAAGTTTTTTGGTATAGTCAACGAGTGTATCCTTGTGCTTTTGAGAAATTGTCTGTGTAGGATAAACCGATATAGAGTCGCCTGAGTGAACTCCAGCTCTTTCTAAATGCTCCATAATACCGGGGATTAAAATATCCTCGCCGTCACAGATTGCATCAACCTCTAACTCTTTACCCATCATATATTTATCAATTAATATAGGATGCTCCTGCTTAATCATTGTAATGATGTCCATAAACTCTTTAACATCATTATCGTTAAAGGCAATTTCCATACCCTGACCGCCGAGCACGTATGAGGGACGAACTAAAACAGGATATCCTAACTCATTTGCCGCCTCTAATGCCTCTGCGTGAGTGAATACTGTGCGACCTGCAGGACGTGGGATGTTGCACTGCTCTAAAATTTCGTCAAACAGTTCTCTGTCTTCAGCCGCATCAACATCTTCTGCCTTTGTTCCTAAAATGTTTACACCCATATCTTTAAGTGCCTGAGTCAGCTTAATAGCAGTCTGTCCGCCGAACTGAACAAGTGCACCGTACGGTTTTTCAACCTCTACGATATTTGCAACATCTTCAGCTGTTAAAGGCTCAAAATAGAGCTTGTCTGCTGTATCAAAGTCAGTACTTACTGTTTCGGGGTTGTTATTTACTATAATCGTTTCATAACCAGCTTCTTTTAAAGCCCATACAGCATGAACTGAGCAATAGTCAAATTCTATACCCTGACCGATTCTGATCGGTCCCGAGCCGATAACCAAAACTTTCTTTTTATCAGAAGGACGAGCTTCTGAATAACGATCATAGGTTGAATAATAATAAGGTGTTTTTGCCTCGAACTCTGCCGCGCAGGTATCAACCATTTTATATGTCGGAAGAATATCATAACGTTTGCGAAGTGCTTTAATCTCTGCCTCTTTCATAGAGCTGTATTCAGCAATAACCTTGTCGGTAAAGCCCATACGTTTTGCCTTGCGCAAGATATCACGTGAAAGGTTGCCTGACTTTAACATATTCTCCATATCAACAATGTTTTTAAGCTTGTCTAAGAAGAACAAATCAATCATTGTAACATCGTGAATTGCCTCGAGAGAAATGCCACGACGAATAGCCTCGCAGATAACAAAGAAACGTTCGTCGTCTATTACGTTTAAGCGCTTTTCAATTTCTTTTTTCGGCAGATTTTTTAGCTTAGGCATTTCAAAAGTATGAAGTCCCAACTCTAAAGAGCGAACCGATTTCATTAAGCCGCCCTCGATAGAATCAGAAATAGCCATAATTTCGCCCGTTGCTTTCATCTGTGTTCCGAGTGTACGTTTTGCTTTAACAAATTTATCAAAAGGCCATTTCGGGAATTTTACAACAACATAGTCGATAGTCGGCTCAAAGCAAGCATATGTTGTGCCTGTAACCGCATTTTTAATTTCATCAAGGCCATAACCAACAGCAATTTTTGATGCAACCTTTGCAATAGGATATCCTGTTGCTTTAGATGCCAAAGCTGATGAACGTGAAAGTCTTGGGTTAACCTCGATAACTGCATATTCAAAGCTTTCAGGATGAAGTGCAAACTGACAGTTACATCCGCCCTCGATGCCAAGTGCATTTATGATATTAAGTGATGCATTTCTGAGCATTTGGTACTCTTTAGCCGAAAGAGTCTGTGCAGGTGCAACAACGATTGAATCACCTGTGTGAACACCAACCGGGTCGATATTTTCCATTGAGCAAACGGTAATTGCGTTGCCCTTTGCATCACGAATAACCTCGAACTCGATTTCTTTCCAGCCAGAAATACATTTTTCAATTAAAACCTGATGCACACGTGAAAGTCTTAAGCCGTTGGTTGCAATTTCTTCTAATTCTTTTTCGGTATATGCTATACCGCCGCCTGTACCACCTAAGGTATAAGCCGGACGAACAATAACCGGAAGACCGATTTCTCTTGCAAAGTCGAGTGCATCTTCATAGGTATCAACAACCTTTGATGCTATACACGGCTCGCCGATTTCTTCCATGGTATCTTTAAATGCCTGACGGTCTTCTGCCTTTTTAATTGCTGTGGTGTTTGTTCCTAAGAGCTTTACTCCCATTTTATCAAGGTAACCCTCTTCAGCAAGCTCCATAGCAAGGTTAAGACCAGTCTGACCGCCCAATGTCGGCAGAATGCTGTCAGGACGTTCGATTTCGATTACTTTTTTTACAACGTCAGCAACTAATGGCTCGATATAAATTTTATCTGCCATCATTTTATCAGTCATAATGGTTGCAGGGTTTGAGTTAATCAACACAACCTCTAAGCCTTCTTCCTGAAGGGCACGACAAGCCTGTGTTCCTGCATAGTCAAACTCTGCCGCCTGACCTATAACAATCGGACCAGAGCCTATAACCAAAACTTTTTTAATATCTTCTTTTTTCGGCATTATTTGTTTCCTCCCATCATTTCGATAAACCGCTCAAGCATATATTTTGTGCTGTGCGCTCCGGGAACTGAACCCGGGTGGAACGCTATTGAAAATGCCGGACGATTAACATATTCTAAACCCTCTATTGCCTGGTCGTTTACATTTATGTGTGATACTTTAATTACTTTTTCGTCAATCGAATCGCCATCAACAGTATAGCCGTAATTCTGACTTGTTATATAGGTACGACCACTTGCTAAATCTTTAACCGGCTGATTTGCACCACGATGTCCGAATTTCATTTTCTTGGTTTTTGCCCCTGCCGCTATTGCAAGAATCAAATGACCTAAGCATATTCCCATAACAGGAATATTTGACTCTAAAAGTTTTTTAGCAGTTTCAATCTGCACTGCACATTGGCTTGGGTCTGACGGACCATTTGATAAAATTATGCCGTCAGGCTTGTCAGCTAAAATTTTGTCAGCAGGTGTAGCCGCTGGATAAACAGTAACTGTGCAGTCGTGTGCCGCAACGTTTTCGATAATACTGCGTTTAGCACCTAAGTCAAGAATTGCTACTTTATATTTGCCGTTACCTACGGTATATTTTTCATCGCAGCTTAGACTTTCTACAACCGCACCAACCTTGTATGCTTTAAGCTCTTCTTTACGATTTTCGTAATCAAAGTTTGCATCAAAGGTAATGGCTCCGTTCATTACTCCCTCAGAACGAATTTTTCTTGTCAATTCTCTTGTATCAATACCTGTTAATGTTATAATATTATGTTTTTTAAGATAGTCCTCTAACTTTCCTTTGCATCGGAAATTGTTAGGTTCAAGCGATGGCTCTTTAATAATAAGACCTTTTAAAACCGGTTTTTCAGACTCGTTATCCTCATCATTTATTCCGCAGTTACCAATAAGCGGATATGTCATCATAACCAAAAGTCCTGCATTTGACGGGTCTGTAAGTGTTTCCTGATATCCTACCATAGATGTCTGGAACACTACTTCACCGATTACTTCGCCCTCTGCTCCAAAGCTTTCGCCTTCGAACACAGTACCGTCTTCTAATACCAAATATGCTTTTTTCAAGTTGACTCCTCCCTTGATTTTTTCTATATGGTGACTTTTATTTATTATAAGAAACGAACAATATCTTCTTTCATACGTAAAGCCTCTGCTTTAGCCGCTTTTGCGTAATCCTTTTCAGGTGCTCCGCTCTTTTTATATGCACACATAATTGAACGTGATGCATTAATAATAGCACCTAAGCCGTCAGAATTAAATGCCTTTGCAACATCTTCTGCTTTACCGCCCTGTGCGCCATAGCCGGGAACTAAGAAATATGTTTTTGGCATAATTTTTCTAAGGTCAGAAATCTGCTGCGGATAGGTTGCACCAACAACTGCGCCAACACCTGAATATCCGCTTGCACCAATTGTGCTTTCGCCCCATTCGTTTACTAAGCCAGCAACCTTTTCGTAAAGTGTGCTTTCATCTATCTTAAGGTCCTGAAATTCTCCTGATGACGGATTTGAGGTTTTTACCAACACAAATATACCCTTGTCTTTTTCTTCGCACAGCTTAACAAACGGCATAACTCCGTCTGTTCCCAGATAAGGATTTACAGTCAGACAATCTGCCGGAAAGTCTGTCCATGCTGCATCATCATCAATTTTAGACTCGCCTAAATATGCTGCCGCATATGCTTCGGCAGTTGAGCCGATATCGTTTCTTTTACCGTCTAATATAACATAAAGACCTTTTTCTTTTGCATAGCTTACGGTTTTTGCAAGAGCCTCTAAGCCTGCTAAGCCATACATTTCATAATAAGCCATCTGAGGCTTTACCGCAGGAACAACATCGTAAAGCTCGTCAATTAATCCTTTATTGAACTGAAAAAGTGCCTCACCGGCTCCACGTGCATTTTTGCCGTAGGTTTCAAATGCCTCCTGCTTCATATATTCAGGGACATAATCAAGCTTAGGGTCTAAACCTGCAACTGTCGGATTCCCTGTTTTTTTAATTTTTTCAATCAGTAATTCCATTGACATTTTTAAAGCCTCCCTTTATTTTAAAGCAATATGCCCTGATTTACAACTATCTTACCATTTACTATTGTATATTCAACCTTACCGTTTAAGCGATATCCGTCATACGGTGAATTTTTAGATTTCGACGAAAAGCTATTTACATCAACTGTGTATTCTTCGTCAGGGTTAAATATAATTATATCTGCCGGCTTACCCTCTGAAATCATTCCTTTATTGATTGATAAAAGATTTGCCGGATTAAGTGCCATTTTGCAAATAAGCTCACTAAGTGTAAGCTTGCCTGTTTTTACAAGATATGTTATACCTAATCCTAAAGCAGTTTCAAAACCGATAATGCCATTTAATGCTTTGTCAAACTCTAAGTTCTTTTCATCAATATGATGCGGTGCGTGGTCTGTTGCAATGACATCAATTGTTCCGTCACACAGGCCTTCAATAATTGCCTCTAAATCCTCTTGTGTTCTGAGTGGCGGATTCATTTTAGCATTTGTGTTAAAGCCATCAACTGCCGCTTCTGTAAGTGTAAAATAGTGCGGACAGGTTTCGCAGGTTACGTTAACTCCTCGTTTTTTAGCCTGACGAACAAGCTCTACTCCACCCTTTGTGCTTACGTGGCAGATGTGAACACGTGTTTTTGTTTCTTCTGCTAAAATTATATCTCTTGCAATCTGAACATCTTCAACTGCGTTTGATATGCCCTTTAAGCCAAGATAGGTTGACATATAGCCCTCGTTCATAACACCGCCATCTAAAAGCTCAAGTTCTTCGCAATGCGAAACAACTAAAGTGTCAAACATATCAGCATATTCTAACGCTCTTCTCATAATATTTGCATTCTGAACAGGTCTGCCATCATCAGAAATGGCAACAACACCCGCAAATTTCAGTTCACCAATATCCGCTAAAACCTCGCCCTTTAAGCCCTTGGTTACTGCGCCTATCGGATAAACATTAACCTTACCCACCTGAGCCGCACGATTTATTACATATTCGGCAATCGGTGCATTATCAATCGGCGGATTTGTGTTTGGCATACACGCAACCGAGGTAAAACCACCCATTGCAGCTGCCTTTGTTCCGCTTTCGATATCTTCTTTATATTCCTGTCCCGGTTCACGAAGATGGCAGTGCATATCTACCAGTCCAGGTGAAACAACCTTGCCTTTAGCATCTATTACCGTAAGCTCTGATAAATCTTCAAATTTTTTCGAAATATCTTCGCCAATTTCTTCAATAATTCCGTTTTCTATATAAACATCTAAAACCTTGTCTGTATTTGTTTTGGGGTCTATAACACGACCACCTTTAATTAATATTCTCATTCGATTATTCCTCCCTTAGTCAGAATATCAAGTACAGCCATTCTGACTGCAACTCCGTTAGTTACCTGCTCGTTTATCTTACTTGCATCAGTTCCCATAATTGCGCTTGTAAGCTCTACACCTCTGTTTACAGGTCCCGGATGCATCAAAAGTGCATCAGGCTTTGCAAACTTCATTCTTTGGTCGTCTACACCGAAAAAGCGATGATACTCTCTTAAGCTCGGAATCAAACCGCTTTTTTGTCTTTCCTGCTGGATTCTTAAACCGATTACAACATCGGCATCAATCATCGCCTCGTGAACACTCGGATATGCTTTGGCCCCCAGCTTTTCGATTTCTGTCGGCATTAAGGTTGACGGACCGCCCACTACTACCTCTGCTCCTAATTTTGTAAGAGCATAAATATCTGAACGAGCCACACGGCTGTGTGCAACATCACCCACGATAGCAACCTTAAGTCCTGCAATTCTGCCTTTATTTTCTTTAATAGTGAACATATCTAAAAGAGCCTGGGTAGGATGCTCATTCATACCGTCGCCTGCATTTATTACAGAAGCCTTTACATTTTTAGCAATAAGATGAGGTGCGCCTGATGATGAATGACGAACAATAATAACATCTGTGCCCATACTGTCTAATGTGCGGGCGGTATCTATTAAAGTTTCGCCCTTTGCAACAGATGAACCGCTCGCCGTAATATTTGCGGCATTTGCACTCATATATTTTGAAGCAAGCTCGAAGGACATTCTTGTTCTTGTGCTGTTTTCGTAAAACAATGTAACAACCGATTTACCTTGCAGGTCGGGTGTTTTTTTGCAGTCAGAAAGAACAATTTCTTTCATTTTTTTTGCATGATTTAAAATTCCTATAATTTCTTCACGGCTAAGCTGCTTTATGCCCAGCAGGTCCTTATGCTGAAATTCCATTGATGCTTCCTCCCCGTTAATCTCTATCTTTTTTAAGTTCGACACACTCTTTGTCGCCCGTTTCAATAAACTCTACCTGTATACTCTCACTTTTTGCAGTAGGAACATTTTTACCTACATAGTCTGCCCTTATAGGCAACTCTCTGTGGCCTCGGTCTATCATAACCGCCAGTTCAATTTTCGCTGGTCTGCCAAGCTCCATAATCGCCTCGATTGCAGCACGAACTGTACGCCCTGTATATAAAACATCGTCCACCAAAACAATTTTTTTATTTTCAACCGAAAAATCAATTTTTGTTCCGCTCGTTTCGGGAATGCTTTCGCCTTTTTTTATATCATCTCGAAAGCGAGTTATATCAAGTACTCCTGTAGGAACCTCGACACCTTCTATTTCATAGAATCGTTTTTTTAATAGATCTGCCAAAACTATTCCTCTGCGCAAGATTCCGACCAAAGCTAAATCTTCTGTACCTTTATTTTTTTCTAATATTTCGTAAGCAATACGCGAAATTGCACGTTTCATTGCAGCAGAATCTAAAATTTCTGCGCTCTTAATTTCCATCGATTTCGCCTCACTTTCTGCAACACTAATTCTATATAACTCATGATAAAATAAAAACTCTTACCACAGATGTGATAAGAGTGAAATTACAAAACAACATGCAAGGCAACGCACCCATATGGATACACCTTGTCTGCAAGCATTATGAAATTGAACACACCTTATCAGCATCTCTGTACCGATTTAAAGGTTTTATCAGATTTTTAATATCTGCATTTTAGTATACCACAAAATATATCATTTGTCTACAAAAACTTTTAATTTTTTTCAAGTTTATACACTACTCCGTTTTCAACAAACAGATTAACATTGCAACACTGCTTTGCTGCCGCCTTGTGCGACACAGTAAGACAGGTTTTGCTTTTTAAAGAAATTAAATTATCAAGTACCGCTTTTTCGGTTTTTTCATCTAAAGCAGAGGTGCATTCGTCTAAAAGCAGAACAGGCGCATCATAAAGAAGTGCTCTGGCGATTGCCAGTCTTTGAATCTGACCTTCAGAAAGACCCGTGCCACTCTCGCCTAAAACAGTATCTAAGCCATCCGGCAAAGCCGATATTTCATTCCATATTTCAGCCATTTTTGCAGCATAGATAATTTCTTCATCTGTTGCATCAGATTTGGCAAAGGCTATGTTTTCTCTTATTGTACCCGAAAGTATTAAATTTCCCTGAGGAACATACGCAAAAAGTGCACGTGTTTTTGCATCTAAGCTGAGTTTTTCTCCATTTTCGTCAAGCAGATATATTTCTCCGCTATCTGCCTCGATTATTCCTAAAAACAGCTTTAATAATGTTGATTTTCCAGCTCCCGAAAGTCCTGTAACCGCCGCAAACTCACCTTTTTCGATTCTGAAGCTGACATTATCTAAAACGAGCTTGTCTTCATAAGAAAATGTTAAATTTTCAACACAAAATGCACTTGCTTTATCATATATTTTATCTCTGTCAAAATCTGCATCGGGCATTTCTTCTTCAGGTAAATTTTCGAGCTCCATTATGCGTTCAGTCGATGCTGTCATTGCATAATATTGAGGCATTATCGACGACAAGCTGCGGAAAGGCGACTGTAGTTGCTCAACTAACTGAAGCACTGCCATTAAAGTACCAAATGACATCAGTCCATTTGCCATACGAAGAGCACCCCACGCCATAGCAAAGTAGTAACCAGCCGTCATCGCTATAAAAAATATAAGATTTGACATTATACTTATATCGTTTCTTTTTAAATTTAATTTAAAGTTATCCGTCTGCAAATCTGTTGCAAAATCGACTACTTTTTCTTCACTGCCAAAAGATTTTACAACTAAAATATTAGACAAGGTTTCTTGCATAAATGAACGTGTTTTTCCGTCACTTTCCTGCACTCGTTTGTGAAAAAACTTCATTTTATTTCTGTATATTCTGCTTGCGAAAAACACAACAGGAAGAGCCAAAAGACACAAAACAGCCAAAGTTTTATCAAGAGCAAAAAGCACTATAAAGCTTGCCATAGCGCTTGTTATATAGTGCACCAAATCAGGAATAATCGAACTTATTGCGCCCGAAACAACTGCTACATCGCTCGTAAGTCTGTTTAAAAGTTCACCGGAATGATATTTTAATACACTTGCCGCCTCTTTATGTAGCAATGCCGAAAAAAGTTGCTTTTTGCATTTAATGACTATCTTGCCCGAGGTTTTAACCGAAACCTTTGATATGACAATCTGAAATACAAGCTGCAAAACAATTAAAAAAGCAGGCCAAATGCAAAGCTTAACTAAATTATCAGATATTTTCCCTGATGCGGCATCCGCTGCTGCATCTATAACCTCTTTAGAAACAAGTGCAAAGGCTGTGTTTAATATTGAATACAGAATACCTAACAACGAAAGCAACGCTATACCAAAGCGCACTTGCTTAGCTAGCTTAATATCCCATTTTAAAGCTGTGTTTTTTTTCATCATTTATTAAACCACCTTTTGGTGATAATTATTTTTTTGTAAAGCTTAAGCATAAAAAGACGGTACGGACGTAAAAGGCTCCAACAAGCTGCATATGTACGATATAAAATATTGCTGCACTTTGTCGTTTTGCCTTTTCTTGTAAACTCGACAGCTATACCGATAATCTGCTCTGCATAAACAGGCCATTCAACAATTACCTGATTATCGCCGCACATAGCATAGGCACCTTTTTTCTTTTTCATAATTCTGTGCAAAACAAGCGAGCCGTCATCTCTTTGATAAAGTGGTAATTCCCATCTTTTGACCTTGCGTAGAGCCGGCTCAATCAAAACACTGTCTATGCCATCTTTAAGCATAGGCCACATACTATTGCCCGTTACAGTAATGCGCACACTGCCACCGTTTTTCAATATTTCGCAGATAAAAGGAGAAAATTCCTGCATATCGGGCTGTATCATTTTTTCTGCATTGTTCATTCTGTTTCTAAAAGTTCCTTTTCAGATAATATTTTTAAAAACTCGTCAACATCTGTTTCTGCTACACTTTTTTCTACATCATATTCAGATAAAAGCGCATCTAAAAGCTCTTCTTTTGTGGTTTCGGTCTTTAATTTTTCCCACAAAAATGCACCAGTTTCGTTTAATGTTATCATCATCTGAAAATCAACAACCTGTTCGCCAACAGGAACAACAACCCAACTGCCGGCTATTTCTTTAAGTAAAAAACCATCTTTTAACTTCATAGCTTTCTCCTCCAATGCCTTAAATTACACTTTTATATAATTGTACACCAACAGATTCTTTTTGTCAATTTTAATACTTGCAAAAACATATATTTTATGATAAAATTATTATTGGTTTATTGTAATAAAATTTCTATATGAAAAGGGAGATACATATGAAAAAATTTGTTTCTGTTTTTCTGGCGATTATTCTTTGTATTGCACTTATGCCATATGCAGCATTTGCTGCACAGTTTTCTGACCTTTCGGCAGACCACTGGGCATATCAGAACGTTCAGGCTTTAGTTGCCGAAGGCACAATTTCAGGCTTTGAAGACGGTTCGTTCCGCCCCAACGATACTGTAACACGTGCACAGTTTGTTAAAATGATTGGCAAAGGTCCTGACAGATACGCTAAAAATTTCAGCGACGTTGCTCCTAATCACTGGGCTTACGAATATGTTATGCAATCCGGTCTTGTTGCAGAAAATGCAACGAGCTTTTTGCCGGATCAGGCAATCAGACGCATCGAAGTAATTGAACTTTTGTGGAAAAGAGCCGGTTCTAAAACAGGCTTTAGCGCACCTGGCATTGTTACAACACAGGCAAACAATAAAGAAGCTATTGCCTGGGCTTACAGCTGCGGTATAGTGAATGGTGATGACGGTGTTCATTTAAGATTAAATGATACAATGTCAAGAGCTGAAGGCGCTGCTTTAATTATCCGTTCGAGAGAAAAATCGGCTGCCGGCGCTTCTCAGTCTTTTATTAACGTTGTAAATGACGATATTTTAAAGTATGCATACGCTGCTCTTGATTTATTTGACAGCGAAACATACGAGCCAAGCAAAAATGTAACCTTTGGTGAACTTGCACGTGCAACTGTAAGAATTGCCAGTGGCGAATACAATCCGTCATACTATTCATTTAATTCAACCACACCTTTTGAACATAAATACGCACGTGACCTTGATGTTTTAGGTCGCAACGTAATTGGCACTGACAAGGTTACAACAGAAGTTATCGACAAAACAGCAACCGTAGGTGATGTAATGGCTGCATTTACATTTGCTGCAGTATACCACTCACCAAAACCAATTGCTATAAGTTCAAAAACTGATGCTTTTAGTGATATGGCAGAAACTAAAAACCGCATGCTTACATATGCTATAAAAAATGGCGTTATAATTGACAAAGATACTTCTCTTGCTTCATTAAACCGTCCTGCAACCGTTAAAGATGTAATAGCAATTGCCATTTTAGTTGATAGTATTTTAGGTATGCAATTAGATTACAGCACTGATACAAACGCAATTGGAAATATAAGATACAACCACAGCCTAGACCTTAATAGACGCAGTTACGACAAATTTAAATTTGCACTTAAAAATATGCCTGCAGAAATTTATACAACAGAATTTACAAAACACGGAGAAACAGCATCTGCACCGAAGGATTCATACAGATTTATTCAGGCATATGCAAATATTTTTGCATCATCACTTACTCAGTACGCATCAACACTTAAAGAGTCAAAAGGCTTTGATTGCACAATCGTATTTTATCCATCACTTACAGCTGCTAACGGAAACGGATATACAATGAGAGCTAAAATAACTCCTAACAACTTACCAAGCGGTTCAAATATTTCAACATATTTTAACTGCAGCGACAAAGTTGGAGCTTATACTCTTACAGCAGGAAAAACATTCTATGCTGACATAGCAAGCGGCGAACCACTTAATTCAATTTCTATGGATGTTGAAAAAATATTTATTGATAAAATTATTTGTGATTAATAATATACACAAAAAGAAACGACAATTTTTCCATGAAAATTGTCGTTTCTTTTTGGTACGCCTGATGCGATTCGAACGCACGACCTTCAGAGTCGGAGTCTGACACTCTATCCAACTGAGCTACAGGCGCAAATATTAAGCTAAAATTTTCCGGACGCTAATTTGCGTCCGGATTTAAATTATTCATTTAATTCTGTAAGTTTATAAGACAAGGTCATTAAGCTGTCACTTAAGTGAACGTTTTCCACCGCTACATTATCTGGTACATCCAGTTCGGTATAAGAAAAGTTCCATAAGCCCTTGATGTTTAATGCAATCAGGCGGTCTGCTACCTCTTTTACACTACTCTTAGGCAATGCTAAAATAGCAATGTCTGCACCTTCATTTTCAAAAAACGTTTCTATATCATCAATATGACTAACTATAAGATTATTAATCTTACTACCTACTACATCACTATTCGAATCAAAAATTCCTACCAATTTAAAACCACGTTTTTCAAAATTCGAATGATTCGCAAGAGCATGACCTAAGTTACCGGCACCGATAATTATGGTGCGGTAGCCACGGTTAAGTCCTAAAATATCAGCGATTTCTTGATACAGCTTTTCTATATTATAGCCATAACCCTGCTGACCAAAACCACCAAAACAGTTTAAATCCTGGCGGATTTGTGATGCAGTAACACCCATCTTTTCGCTCAAATCTTTTGACGAAATGCGTGTTACCCCTTGCTTTAACAGTTCACCCAGATAGCGATAATATCTTGGTAATCTTTTTATAACCACCAAAGGAACGCTTTTAATGTTTTCATTTTTCATTAATAATTCCTCTTCTTTGCATATTTCAAAAAACTTTAGCAACGATTAAAGTTTTTTGATTGTATCCATTACATATTCAGCAAACTCATCACCAGTTGCACCGGTATCACGTCCGGTAATAACGAGTTTTTTCTCTTCGTACATACAAATATCCAAAGCTCTTTCAAGCTTAGCTGCCTCATCACCATATCCGATATGATTTAACAGCATAACTGCCGCACGGATAATGCTGCACGGGTCAGCATACTTATCACGACCTTCTGCAACCATACGAGGAGCACTGCCGTGAATTGCCTCGAACATAGCATAACGCTTACCTAAGTTAGAGCTGCCTGCTGTACCTACGCCACCCTGAAATTCCGCCGCCTCGTCAGTAATAATATCACCATAAAGGTTAGGCAGAACAACAACCTGGAAGCCTGTACGACGTTTTTCGTCAACCAGCTTAGCAGTCATAATATCAATGTACCAATCGTCAAAATCAATTTCAGGATATTCTTTAGCAACCTCTTTACAGATGTTTAAGAATTTACCATCAGTTGTTTTAATAACGTTAGCCTTTGTTACTGCAGTTACACGTGTTTTGCCGTTTTTCTTTGCGTAATCAAATGCAGCACGTGCGATTCTTTCAGAACCCTCTTGAGTTGTTACGGTAAAGTCAATCGCAAGGTCGTCGTTTACGTGCACACCCTGGCTGCCTACTGCATAAGCACCCTCGGTATTTTCACGGAAAAATGTCCAGTCAATGCCCTGCTGCGGAACCTTAACAGGACGAACATTTGCAAACAGGTCGAGTTCTTTTCTCATAGCTACGTTTGCACTTTCGATGTTCGGCCACGGATCGCCTGCACGAGGAGTTGTTGTAGGTCCTTTTAAAATAACGTGACAAGCTTTAAGCTCTTCTAACACGTCATCAGGAATAGCTTTGTTAGCTTTTACACGGTTTTCGATAGTTAAACCGTTGATTACACGAAATTCAACCTTACCTGCCTTTACTTCGTCAGCAAGTAAAAATTCAAGAATTTTGTGTGCAGATGCTGTAATCGCAGGACCGATTCCGTCACCGCCACAAACACCGATTATTATAGTGTCGAGCTTAGAATAATCTAAAAAATCCTTCTGAGATTTCATCATTTCAACACGAGCGAGCTGTTTTTCTAAAAGAGCCGCAAATTTTTCTGTTGCATTTTTGATTGTTTCGTTCATTGTTTTTTTCCTTTCAAATGTCTGTAATTAAGCATTCAGTTTTTTCATATAGTTAATCAAGCCACCTGCATAAAGCATTTCTTTCTGTCTGTCAGAAACAGTTAAAATTGTTGTATATTCTTTGCCCTTGGTAATATTTTTAACAACGATTTTATCGCCTGCTTTAATCTGCTCGGGTGCTTTCTCGATTGCTAACTCGTCCATCAAGTCAATTGTGTCGTAATCTGCCTCGTTTTCAAACACAAGCGGAAGTATACCCGAATTTATAAGATTCGCCATATGAATACGCGCAAATGATTTTGCCAAAACTGCCTTGATTCCTAAATAAAGCGGAGCAAGTGCTGCATGTTCACGGCTGGAGCCCTGACCGTAGTTAGAGCCGCCAACGATAAATCCGCCCTTGTTTTCCTGAGCACGTTTCGGGAACTCTGGATCACAAGGTGTAAGGCAGAATTCCGAAAGATACGGAACGTTTGAACGGAACGGCAAAAGTTTAGCATTAGAAGGCATAATATGGTCGGTGGTAATATTATCTTCAACCTTAATTAAAGCCTTACCTTTTACATTTTCCGGCAAATCGGTGTTAAGAGGGAACGGTTTAATGTTCGGTCCACGAACAACCTCTACATTATTTCCCTCAGGAGCAGGAGCTGCAACCATATTATCGTTTGCCAAAAATTCTGTCGGCATTTCTACAACCGGAGCAGCACCTAATTCACGTGGGTCTGTTAAAACACCGGTAATAGCACTTGCTGCTGCGGTTTCAGGGCTTACTAAATATACCTGAGCCGAAACAGTTCCGCTTCGACCCTCGAAGTTACGGTTAAATGTACGGAGCGATACCGCATCTGTTTTTGGGGACTGACCCATACCGATACACGGTCCGCAAGATGACTCTAAAATTCTTGCGCCTGCCGCTACCATATCGGCTAAGGCTCCATTTTGTGCAAGCATTGTTAATACCTGCTTAGAACCCGGTGCAATAACAAGGCTTACGTCAGGATGTACGGTTTTGCCCTTTAATATTTTTGCAACCTTCATCATATCTGTATAAGATGAGTTTGTGCAGCTTCCGATTGCAACCTGGTCAACCTTAATTTTGCCGATTGATGCTACTTCTTCAACATTATCGGGGCTGTGAGGTTTAGCCGCCAAAGGCTCTAATGTTGATAAATCAACGGTTATTTCTTCATCATATGTACAATCGCTATCAGGGGATAGCTCAACAAAATCCTCTTCTCTGCCCTGCGCTTTTAAAAATGCACGTGTGGTTTCGTCACTCGGGAATACCGAGGTGGTTGCGCCCAGCTCTGCACCCATATTGGTTATTGTTGCACGTTCAGGAACAGAAAGACTTTTTACTCCCTCACCTGCATATTCAATAATTTTTCCAACGCCGCCTTTTACAGACATAATGCGCAAAACTTCTAATATAACATCTTTAGCAGTAACCCACGGACGAAGTTTGCCAACTAAGTTTACCTTGCAAACTTTCGGCATCATAAGATAATACGCACCGCCGCCCATTGCAACGGCAACATCTAATCCGCCTGCACCAATTGCAAGCATACCAAGACCGCCGCCTGTTGGTGTA
>JAFQAG010000051.1 GCA_017416985.1 Clostridia bacterium | reverse complement strand
GTTGTGTGCAATGAAGTATTCTTTAAATCTGTTAATAAGCAAAACAGTTTTATCAAAAATTTCTTCACTTTCTGCTCGGTTCATTAAAATTGTTTCTGCACCGAACATCTCAGGAACTTCTGAAAGAATTGTACTTCCGCCAAAGCTTATGAGCTTGTCTGAAAAACGACCAACCAGTGGATTTGCGGTAATGCCGCTATATCCGTCACTGCCGCCACATTTTAAACCTACTCTTAGTTTTGTTACGGGTATTTTTTCTTTTTTCTGCTTTTTAGCGTATTCTTTTAATTCGTTAATCAGCTTAACGCCCTCAGCAATCTCGTCAGATGCCTCTTGCGTAATTAAAAACTTTACACGGTCAGGGTCAACATCGCCTAATACCTTTTTAAAAGCAGGGATATTGTTGTTTTCGCAGCCCAGTCCTAAAACAAGCACACCGCCTGCATTAGGGTGGTTAATAAGTCCCTTTAAAATCTTTTGTGTAAGTTCGTGGTCATCGCCTAACTGCGAGCAGCCAAACGGATGCGGAAAGTAGAAAGCTCCTGTAAGCTCAGAAAGCTTTTGAGCAGTTTTATTAACGCAGCCAACGGTGTTTATAATCCAGATGTCATTTCTTATTCCGACATCGCCGTTTGCACGAACGTAGCCATCAAAGGTTGGAATAGAATCGCTCTCGGCTTTTTTTATAGGCGTGATTTCGGGCTTGTATTCATATGTAAGCAAGTCGCCCAATCCTGTTTTAATGTTGTGGGTGTGTACGTGCTCACCTTTTTTTATTTCGGCTTTAGCGACACCGATAGGAAAGCCGTATTTTATAATCTGTTCGCCTACTTTAATGTCGCAAAGTGCGTATTTATGACCATTTTCAATATTTACTTCAACATTATCATTTGGATGAATCCGCATATTTTAAAACCTCCTCTTTAAGACAAGTTAAGTCTTCACCCCAGAAATCAGTGTTTGCTAAAATTTCGTCTAAAGAACGGGTTTTCATAAACTCCATTATATCGGCAGCGTCGTTTGCCATATCGGTTTTATAAAAATCGAGAAGAGCGGCAAAGCCTTTGATGAGAGTTTGTGGATAGCTACCCATACGTTTTTTATACTCCATAATTGACGGAAGAACACGAACCTTAAACTTACTTACAGAGTTTAAAGCAATGGATGAAAGCAGGTGGCAAATGTACGGATTTGCAAAGCGTTCAAATACGCCATCTGCATATTCAGTAAGCTCTTCTTTTGATAAGTCAAGTGTAGGTATAATTTCTTCGTAAACGCATTTTTTAAGATATGCACACATATCGCTGTCAGCTACACAATCACCAACTGTTTTAAATCCGCGGAGCATTGCGTAAGGAACTAAAGAAGTATGTGCTCCGTTTAAAATGCGGACTTTTCTTGTGCGGTATCTTTCTAAATTGTCTGTCCATACAACGTTAAGACCTGCTTCGGTAAACGGAAGCTCTTCTTTAACCCAATCAGGACCTTCGATAACCCAGAGGTGGAAAAGCTCGGATGTGTTTGCCATATCATCTGCATAGTTAAGTCCTAAATCCTCAGTAGGTCTGCCTGTTACTATTCTGTCAACTAAGGTGTTGCAGAAGCAGTTCTTTTCATTTATCCATTTAACAAAATCGTCGCCTAATGCCCATTCGTCAGCGTAGCGGAGTACGATTTCTTTAAGCTTTGAGCCGTTTTTGTCAATTAATTCGCAGGGGAGTAGTATAAATCCGTCCATGCCGTTTTTAAATCTGCGGTATAAAAGTGCTGTAAGTTTTGCAGGATATGAAACCGGAGGAGCATCGTCTAATTTGTCGCTCTCGTGATATGCAATTCCTGATTCGGTTGTGTTTGATACGATAAATCTGCTGTCGGGATTATCTGCTAAAGCAAGATATGCATCATAATCGCTGTAAGGCTCAACGCAACGTGAAATAACGTTGATTACAGCTTTATCTACAGTAGGTTTGCCGTTGTCTAAGCCACGCATAACATGGGTATATATGCAATCCTGTTCCATAAGTTTTGCGCACAGACCTTTTTCGATAGGCTGTACAACAACAACGCCTGCTTTTATGAGTCCTTTGTCATTCAATTTCTGAAACATCCAGTCTACGAATCCGCGTAAAAATCCGCCCTCGCCAAACTGGATAACCCTTTCGGGACGTTCTGTTTTAAGATAAACTTCATTAATTTTTTTCATATTAATTTCCATAGCCTTTCTGCCCACAAATATCAATTAAAAATATATACGCACTTTTCGTGGGCAGATAAGGCGTATAGCAGTAGCTTGCTACAAATCAAACGTCGCTATAAAGCTCGTTTTATTTGGCAAGCCTTACATGGGAGTTATCGACTAAATCAAAGATTTGGATAACTCTCCAAATGGAAATTATGCACATCGCCATTTCGCATCGTATGCGATGCGAAAATTTTGACGGTGCAATAAATTCCGCCGGAGGCATAACGTGATTTTTCACGCTATTCGCTCCCTCC
This sequence comes from Clostridia bacterium, assembly GCA_017416985.1. Taxonomy (GTDB): domain Bacteria; phylum Bacillota; class Clostridia; order UBA1381; family UBA9506; genus RGIG1666. The sequence goes on along the minus strand of JAFQAG010000051.1, from coordinate 6,449 downwards.
TAAATATAGTATAAAACAATAAATATGTAAAAACAACTGATTTATTGTGCGGTTTAGTATAAAAAAACAGATTTCTTGCAATTTTGTAAATGTTGTGATACAATATAAGAAAAAACTTAAGGTGGTAGCTTGATGGAGCAGAATTATAATGGTGATTTTCATATAGAAAGAATGAAAAGCAGAATTCCTTGGGATATGGATGGGGGACATACGCACAACTATCACGAAATGTATTATTTACTCTCAGGCTCGCGCAGATATTTTGCAGGACAGACTATTTATAATGTAGAGGCGGGGGATTTAGTTGTTATCCCAAAAGGAACGCCGCATCATATGAGCAGTCGTACATCTGGTAATTATGAACGTTATGTTGTATATTTTTCTGACGAGTTTTTTGCTCCGCTTGCTGAAACACTGGGAGAAAAAGAAACACATAGGTTTTTAAACTTTGGTTGCGTCAGTATACCTGTTCAGCATCAGGCGGCTCTGCGAAAGTTCTTTGAAACTATGGAGCAAGAAGCAAGACACGATAATGAGTGTTCGAGGTTGGTTAAAAGTTGTGCTTTGGGAAATGCTGCAGCTTTAGCTCTTCGTTATGGCAAGGGTGCAAAAAGTGATTCGGCTGAAAAAATTGAGAAAATTCAGGAAGTAGCACGTCACATAAGAGAGAATTTTAATCAGGAAATTACGCTCTGCGATGCGGCGCAGATGGCCTTTATGGAGGAAACATATTTTTCAAAGCAATTTAAAAAATTAACCGGCTTTGGATTTTCAGAATATGTTTCGCAAATACGTATGCAACAGGCAGAGGAGCTTTTGCGTAACTCTACATTATCTGTGGGCAAAATAGCTGAGCTTTGCGGATATTCGGGCAGCAATTATTTCGGTGATGCATTTAGAAAAAAATATGGTATATCGCCGATGAAATTCAGAAAAAATTATCGTGAAGAAATAGGTGAGAATGAATTATAAAAATAAAAAGGACGGATATAAATCCGCCCTTTAGCTTTTGACTTTAAATTACTGAATGTAAGGTTTAAGCTCTGCTATAAACTCATCAGCATTGTCAGAATGAACCTCAACCTTAATTGCTTTACTTAAATCAAGGCTGAAGATACCCATTATAGATTTAGCATCTACAACATATCTTCCGGAGGTCAAATCTACGTCGAAATCATATCTGTTAACAATGTTAACGAAATTTTTTACATCATTGATTGAGCTTAAAAGAATGTTAAATGTATTCATATTACGTCCTCCTTTTTTATTTTACATTTATATCATACACCTAAAATATGATAAAGTCAATAATTAAAATGTTAAATTCGTGTTAATTATGAAAAGCATTTTTTGTTTAAATTTATTATATGCAAAACATAAACATTAACACGTTTAATTTACAATAATGATTGACTAAACTATTAAAATATTGTATAATTATTAAAGTAACTAAACAGTTGGTTTTTGAAAATTTAACTTAGGGGATTTTAAATATGGTTAATTCAGCAAGTAAATGCGAGATTTATGCAGAGTGTGGAATGAAATCAATACGGGAAATATATAAAACTGGTCGTGGACCGTCAAGTTCGCATACCATAGGACCTGAAAAAGCGGCGATGATGTTTAAAGAAAAGTATACTGATGCTGACCGCTTTCGTGTGGTTCTTTTTGGCTCGCTTGCCAAAACAGGTGAGGGACACGGAACAGGAGAGGTGCTGATTAAAACATTTGCGCCGATATCTGCTGACATAGAATTAGATTGCGAAACTACTGACCTTCCGCATCCTAACACTATGGACCTTTACGCATATAAAAACAGCGAAGAAATAGGCACTTGCCGTGTGCTTAGTGTTGGTGGAGGCATAATAGAGGTTTTAGGTCAGGAAGTGGTGGAAACACCGTATATTTATCCGCATAAATGCTTTTCGGATATAGCGGCGTACTGCAAAGAAAAAGAAATTCGCATATGGCAGTATGTTGAAGAGGTTGAGGGTGAGGAAATCTGGCATCATCTGGATTTAATTTGGCAGACTATGAAAGACTGCATAAGAGCCGGATTAAAGACAACAGGAACTCTTCCGGGGGCGCTGAAGCTACAACGAAAAGCAAATTTTCTGTTTAATCAAAGGCATATTGACGAAAGCTCTGAAACAAGAGAAAACCGAATCGTTTGTTCATATGCGTATGCTGTAAGTGAACAAAATGCAGCGGGAGAAACCATTGTTACTGCTCCAACCTGCGGTGCATCGGGCGTTTTGCCGGCGGTGCTTTTATATCAGCAGGAAAAAAGAAATTTTTCAGATACAGAAATTTTGCGTGCTTTGGCTACTGCAGGCTTAATCGGAAATCTTATAAAAACAAATGCATCTATAAGTGGTGCTGAATGCGGATGTCAGGCAGAGATAGGTAGTGCGTGCTCAATGGCATCGGCAGCTTTAGCTGAGCTTTTTGGTATGGCGATAGAGCAGGTTGAATATGCTGCTGAGGTTGCTATGGAGCATCATTTAGGACTGACCTGCGACCCTATTTACGGTCTTGTGCAGATTCCGTGCATTGAACGAAATGCAGTTGCGGCAATGCGTGCGATAAATGCAGTGAGCCTTGCGAACTTTTTAAGCGGAACACGAAAAATATCATTTGATTTAGTGGTTCAAACTATGTATGAAACGGGTAAGGATTTATCTAAGATATATCGCGAAACAAGCGAGGGTGGATTAGCAAAGCTGTATTATTAAGATGTTGAAAAAGGAGGGAAAGCATGAAAATTCTGGTTGTATTTACCGGTGGAACAATTGGTTCATCTTTAAAGAAGGGCTGGATATCTAACGACAGCGAAACTAATTATTTGCTTATAAATAATTATTTGAATGAATCTGAAGATAAAACTACAGAATTTGTTACCTGTTCTCCTTACACAATTTTAAGTGAAAATCTTACCGAAGTTGAGCTTAATTTGCTGCAGAAATGTGTGGCAGATAACTTAAATAAGGGATTTAACGGAATAATCATAACGCACGGGACAGACACTCTTCAATATACAGCTGCGGCGCTTTCTTTTGCGTTTTCGGATGCAGATATTCCGATTGTTCTGGTTTCGTCAGATTATCCGCTTTCGGATGATCGTGCAAATGGTGGAAAAAATTTTGGTGCGGCGGTAAAGTTTATCAAAAGCGGTTTGTCAAATGGAATATTTGTCAGCTATAAAAATGCAAAAGATGAGATTGTGGCTATTCACAAAGGAACAAGGATATCGCAATATACTGAGGCAACGGCTGATTTATACAGCATAGATGGTGAGCCGTTTGCTTTTTGTGGTCAAGGTGTGTTGGCAAATGATGCATATAAAACAACGGAATCTTCAATGGGAGCAGGGTACATAGATTTTTGTGGTGCTCCTCGTATTTTAGTCATAGAAAGCAGACCTGGTGATAATTTTACCTATTCTTTAGAGGATTGTAAGGCGGTTATTCTAAGGCCGTATCATTCGGGCACTTTAAATACCGAAAATGAGGCACTTAAAGCTTTATGCAGACAGGCAAAAGAAAAAAATATTCCTGTTTTTGCAGTAAATATAAAATCTGGTGTAAGCTATGAAAGCGCTAAGATTTATGATGATTTAGGACTCGAAATTTTACCAATGTGCAGTTTTTCAGCGATATATGTTAAATGCTGGGCGGCGATAAGCCTTGATAAATGCGTGTTGGATTTTGTGAAAAATCCGATTGCAGAGGAGTTTTGTTTTTAATAAAGTTTTATTGGTAAGTTAAAGGTTTCTCGTTATAGAGAAGCCTTTTTTAGTTATGTAATGCAAAGCCTTACAATGTAGAAAATATTGATTTAATGAACTTTATATGGTATAATTGATACATACTGAATTTTGTTTTAAAAAAATTCTCAAGAGCCGTCGCTCTTTTGCGCATAGTGTCAATTTATGTCTAAATTGTTTGTTGATTCAAACGTATGAAATATAAAATAAAGTTTTATGATAAGAGGAATTATATGACAGAGATAATTAAAGTAATGGAAATAATAGGAACAATAGCCTTTGCTCTTTCGGGTTCGCTGGTGGCGATCAGCTCGGGCCTGGATATTTTTGGCGTTGTTTTTTTAGCATGCATTACTGCGTTTGGCGGTGGAGCAGTCAGGGATATATTGTTAGGGATAAATCCACCTGCGATTTTTACTGATTTTAAAATTTTTCTTATCGCTATGGTTGTTGCGGTTTTAATATTTATAATTGCATATGCATTTAAAGAAAAATTTAATTTATTCAAAACAAAAATTGAAGTTGTTAATAATATTTTTGACGCAATAGGATTGTCTGCTTTTGTTGTAATAGGTTCTGAAGTTTCTTGCTTAAATGGCTTTTTGGATAACGGATTTATAGTTGTTTTTTGTGGAATGATTACAGGTGTCGGAGGCGGTATTTTCAGAGATGTGCTTATAGATACAACTCCGTATGTTTTTAAAAAACACGTTTATGCTATGGCAGCGATTATGGGCGGTATTACATATTTCGTTTTAAGAAAATATACTCAAAATATACAATTGGCATCTCTTTTATCAATGCTGTTAGTATTCGCAATAAGAATGTTGGCAACAAAGTACAGATGGAGTTTGCCGAAGATACAGATTAAAGAGGATATTAATAAATAGTTTTTTAGCCCGACTTGACACGAGCAATTAAGAAACGTCGAAAAAAGTCGAAAAAGCCCTCCTTGTGTAAAGAAGGGTGGAACACGAAGTGTGGAGGGAGGATTGTTAAATGAAAACAAAGATTAAATATTTAATAATTGGCATTGTTTTATGTTTAATATTTACATATGTATTTTCTCTCGTAAAATGCGAGGTGTTGACACTCAAACATTATCATGAATTTGAAGATGTTTGTAATACGGAATTTAGACAAGTTAATTCACTTAAAGTGCTTGATTATTCTCAATATGATATGGCTCATGTTTATTGTATAGGAAATGATAATACCATAGGGGAAGTACTTCGTTTCAAATATGATTTCGATGATGATAAATGGTATGTTCTTGATTATTTGAGTGGATGGTCGAAAACAGGAAACGCTGATAACATTATATATCCGTATTTGTGGCATTGGGTATATTTTCTGTTTTGATTTTTAGTTCTAACTTGATACGAACCTGATGCCAAAAGGTTTGCATCTAAACCTTATGTGTTGCAATTAAGAAATGTCGAATATTGTCGAAGTCAAAAGTTTCTCCTCGAGGAGAAGCCTTTGAAAGGTTTCATCTAAACCTTATATGTCGCAACTACTGAAAAGCATTGTCATCTGGATTATACAGTCTTTATATGAAGATTGTCGAAATTCGGCGAAAGGAAGTTTTAAAATGATTACTTTATCTTTTTTATGCATTATTGTTATTGCCATTGTTGCTATTTTGACTGTCATTGATAACGCAAAGAAAAACAGAATAGAATTGATACATTATAAGAATAGTTCAGCTAAGAAATTAGATAGAGTGGGATATGTTATTAATATTGTACTCTCAATTATATATATACCTATTTCCTGGATTAGTTGGTTATTTATGATGGCCTCAGAAGCAACGATTGATGCTACCAATCAAACATTTATATTTTTAATTAACGTTTTTTGTTGGATTACTATGATAATTCCCTTTCTCTGCTTTTTAGGAATATTTTTATCAGTAAGGTATAGAAAAAAAGGTTATAGTGTCAGGTCGTTTGTAGTTCAGTTTTTGCCATTGATTATATTTGGTCTGAACTTACTGTTGTTATTTATAGCAGAAAGATTACCTGCAAAAATATGATTTTTTATTATACAGTCTTTATAGTAAGATTGTCAAATATTATTGAAAGGAAAGATTGAATATGGGAAAAAGAATTTTGGCAACGATAATAGATTTTGGTCTTATTTTTGGACCAGTTTTTATAATAGGATTTTTCTTAGACATATTCGAGTCAGTTATTTTTCTTTCGGTGTATGGTAAGATAATAATAGCATTGTTTTTGGTAATGTTTTTGTTGGTTCCAGTAGAATTGATTTGTAAGGATATTGTCGGAAAACGAAGTGTAGGTAAAAAGATTAAAGGGTTGAAAATATTAAGCATTGATGGCAAGGAACCAACATATAAGCAGTTGTTAATAAGAAACATTTTTATGCTTTGGGCTCCTATTGAGGTTATAATAGTTTTGTTTTTCGATAAACCACGATTGGGGGATAAAATAGCAAAAACTAAAGTTGTTGAGCTATAATTTTTTGTCCTAACTTAACATAAACTGCAACAAAAAAGATTGGCATCTAGATTATACAGTCTTTATATCATTGTGCTATAATAGGGACAAGTCAAGAAAACCTTGATATTTCAAGGGTTTCGAAGACTTGTCTCTTTTTGTTTTGCAAAAAGAACAAGCTCAATTTTCATTTAAAGTCTAAAATTTATAGCAAAATGAGG